>NZ_JBHWCC010000005.1:0-237546 GCF_042735715.1 Streptomyces sp. NPDC059582 | reverse complement strand
GCCGCCAGCGTTCGTCCTGAGCCAGGATCAAACTCTCCGTGAATGTTTACCCGTAATCGGGTGCAACACCACGAGAGCGGTGCGAGAGGAGGAATGATCCCCTCGCACACAGCGTCCTCGCTGTGTTTTTTCAAAGGAACCTCGTCCCGGCCGATGAGCCGGAGACGGGGTATCAACATATCTGGCGTTGATTTTTGGCACGCTGTTGAGTTCTCAAGGAACGGACGCTTCCTTTGTACTCACCCTCTCGGGCTTTCCTCCGGGCGCTTCCCTTCGGTCTTGCGTTTCCGACTCTATCAGATCTTTCCGACCCGATTTCCTCGGTGCTTTCCAGGTTCCCGCTTCCGCGTTTCCCTTTCCGGCGGTTCCGACTCTATCAGATCCTTTCGGGCCTGACTCCCAGTCAGAGGGGGCTTGCCTTCCCGGCTGTTGGGCCGTTCCGACGTCTCAAACCTTAGCGGATCCGCTCGGCGATTCCCAATCGAGTCGTTCGAGTCGATCAGAACCGGCCGAACCCGATATCGAATTGAATTCAGGCACGCCGAATTCGATCCCGTCGGGAGATCGTGCTGGTGGTTTGTTGCCGCTGTCGCGGCGGGAGGTGTTGCCGAAGAACCGTTACGGCTCGGCGGCAACCCGAAGAACTCTACGCATTCGGGAGGGGCGTGTCAACCACCCCGTGTCAAGATCTTTTCAGTCGAGATCGCTGAGTCGGCCGCCGGCGTCCGGCTGGGCGTGCTCCACCCTGCGCAGCAGCCGGGTCAGGGCCTCACCGAGCACCGCTCGCTCGTCCGCGGACAGGTCCTGGAGCAGTTCCTCCTCGAAGACGGACGCCAGGCGCATCGCCTCCAGCCACTTCTCGCGGCCCTCGGGCGTGAGCTCCACGATCACGCGGACGCGGTTGGACTCGTCCCTCTCCCGGGTGACGAGGCCCTCGGCGAGCATGCGGTCGATCCGGTGGGTCATCGCCGCCGGAGTCAGCCCCAGCCGCTTGGCCAGATCGCTCGGGCCCATCCGATAGGGGGCGCCGGAGAGGACGAGGGCCTTGAGGACCTCCCACTCCGCGTTACTGATGCCGAGGGCAGAGGTCTGCCGGCCGTAAGCGACGTTCATACGGCGGTTCAGGCGGGACAGCGCCGAGACGATCTTCTCCACCTGGGGGTCGAGGTCCTGGAACTCGCGCTGGTAAGCGGCGATCTGCTCCTCGAGTGTCGGTTCGCCGAGTCTGCTGCCGGGGGTATCGCCCATCCCCGCAGTATGGCACGGGTCTGCTTGGCGTTTAAGTTCTTCGGGATGTACTGTTTACCTTCGAACTTTAGCTTTGAAGTCTTGAGGCCTAACTGCTACGACTTCATCAACTCGAGAGAGGTGAACGTGACCAGGGCGATGGGCGCACAGATGCGCCGGATCCACGTGGGTAACGCACTCAGCGCGTTCGGGCTCGGCTTCACCGTCCCCTACCTGTACGTCTACGTGGCGCAGGTACGAGGACTGGGAGCTATGACGGCGGGTCTGGTGCTCGCCGTCTTCGCCGTGGCCGCGCTGATCGTGCTGCCGTTCGCCGGACGGGCGATCGTGCGGCGCGGCCCTCGGCCGGTCCTGATCGCCGCCCTGGTCACCGCGGCGCTGGGCGCGCTGAGCCTGGGGCTGGCCGGCGACGCGACCGCCGTACTGTGCGCCGCGGCCGCGCTCGGTGCAGGGCAGGCCGTCATGCAGCCGGCACTGGCGACGATGATCGTGGACTGCTCCACGGCCGACACCCGCTCGCGCGCCTTCGCCATGCAGTTCTTCCTGCAGAACCTCGCGCTCGGGATCGGCGGTCTCATCGGCGGTCACCTCGTCGACACGACCCGCGTCTCCTCCTTCACTCTGCTGTTCTCCATCGAGGCGGCGGTGTTCCTGCTGCTGGTCGTGGTGATGTCGACGGTGCGGATGCCGCACTCGCCGCGGATGGAGGGCGCGCCCGCGTCGTCGGCGAAGGGCGGCTGGAAGCAGCTGCTCGGCAACCGGGCCATGGTGCAGCTGTGCGTGCTGGGCTTCGTGCTGTTCTTCGCCTGTTACGGGCAGTTCGAGTCGGGGCTGAGCGCCTACGGCGTGGAGGCCGCGGGGATCTCCACCTCCGCCCTCGGTACGGCCCTGGCCGCGAACACCGCGATGATCGTGGTCGCGCAGTTCGCCGTGCTGAGGTTCGTCGAGCGTCGGCGGCGGTCCCGGGTGATCGCGGCCGTGGGCCTGATCTGGGCCGTGGCGTGGGTCACGGCCGGGTACGCGGGGCTCGGGCACGGCAGCCAGGAGATGGCGACCGCCGCGTTCGTGTCGACGTACGCGCTGTTCGGGCTGGGTGAGGCGATGCTGTCGCCGACGGTCGCTCCGCTGGTCGCCGATCTGGCGCCCGAGGGCATGGCCGGGCAGTACAACTCGGCGTTCGCCCTGGTGAAGCAGCTCGCGCTGGCGGTCGGACCGGCCGTGGGCGGGCCGATGGGAGCCTCGCTGCACGCGCCGTACATCGTGACGTTCCTGCTGTTCTCGCTCGGGATCACCGTCCTCGGCGTACGACTGGGGCGGCAGCTCACCGCCGCGCAGGATCGGCCGTGGCTCACGCGGAACCGGGTGGTCGCCCGGGGCGGGGCCCCGTCGGAACCGGTGGCCGCGGAGGCCTGAGGTGGGTGAGGCGGTCGTCGTCCGGGAGGACGGCGGCCGCCTCTTTCCATGCGTGCCCTACCTGGTTCCCCATGCGCGCCCTACCGGGTTTCCCGTATGTGGCCTATCCGGCCGACTCGGCCGCCTTCGGCAGGACGAACTCGCACCACACCGCCTTTCCACCGCCCGGTGTGCGTCTGCTGCCCCAGTTGGAGGCGATCGTCGCCACGATGGCGATGCCCCGGCCCGACTCGTCGCCGGGTTCCGCGCGGCGGCGGCGTGGCAGGTGGTCGTCGCCGTCCGTGACCTCGACGATCAGGCGGCGGTCGGTGCGGCGCAGGCGCAGCCGCATGGGCGGGGTGCCGTGCTGGAGGGAGTTGGCGACGAGTTCGCTGGCCGCCAGGACGCCCAGGTCGTGCAGCTCGGTGGGGAAACGCCAGCTGGTCAGCACGCCGGAGGCGAAGGCACGCGCGCGTGGGGCCGCTTCGACGCCGCCGAGGAGTTCCAGGGCCGCGTTGCGGAACAGCTCGCGGTCCGGGCCGGTGCGGGCGGGATGCTGGAGGACCAGGACGGCCACGTCGTCGTCGTGGTCGGCGGTGACGCCCGCCGAGCGGACCAGGCGGTCGCAGACCACCTGCGGGGTGCCCGTCGCGCCGGCCAGGGCCCGTTCCAGTGACGCGATGCCCTCGTCGAGGTCCTCGTTGCGCCGCTCCACCAGGCCGTCCGTGTAGAGGACGGCCGTGGAGCCGGGGCCGAGGGGGACGGAGCCCGATGCGTGCATCCAGCCGCCCGTGCCGAGCGGGGGGCCGGTCGGCTCGTCGGCCCGCAGGACCGTGCCGCTCTCGTCGCGGACCAGGATGGGCAGATGTCCGGCGGATGCGTAGACGAGCCGGCCCTCGTTGGGGTCGTGGACGGCGTACACGCACGTGGCGATCTGGTTGGCGTCGATCTCCGTGGCGAGGCCGTCGAGGAGCTGGAGCACCTCGTGCGGGGGCAGGTCCAGGCGGGCGTAGGCGCGGACCGCCGTACGGAGCTGGCCCATGACGGCCGCGGCGCGTACGCCTCTGCCCATGACGTCCCCGATGACCAGTGCCGTACGGCCGCCGCCGAGGGTGATCACGTCGTACCAGTCGCCGCCGACCGCGGCCTCGGTGCCGCCCGGCTGGTAGGTGGCGGCGATGCGCAGGTCGTCGGGCTCCTCCAGTTCCTGGGGCAGGAGGGAGCGCTGGAGGGTGACGGCGGTCTCGCGCTGGCGGCGCTCACTGGCGCGCAGTCGTTCGGCCGCCTCGGCGTGGTCGGTGACGTCGGTGGCGAAGACCAGAACGCCGCCGTCGCCGTCGCCGCCCTCGGGGACCGGGGTGCAGGTGAACGTGTACGAGCGGCCGTCGGGGGCCTTGCGGGACTTGAGCGTGCGGGGCTTGCCGCTGCGCAGGACCTGGTCGAGGAGCGGGAGCAGGCCCAGTTCCTTCAGCTCCGGCAGGGCGTCGGCGGCCGGTGCGCCGGCCGGCCGTACGCCGAAGGCCGTGGTGTACGCGCTGTTGACGTGGGCGAGGCGGTGCTCGGGGCCGTGCACGAGGGCGACGAGGGCGGGGACGCGGTCGAGGACCTCGCGCGCCGGGAGTTCGTCGACTACGGGGGCGGGCGGTGACTCGTCGGTGAGTTGTTCGACGCGGGCCGCGGGTACGGAGCCGTCGCCCCGCCGGTCCGTGGTGACCGTGTGTTCGGTCCGCGCTGCGGCGCGGCGCTGCGTTCCGGGGAGCCGGGCGCTCCAGCGCGTGAAGTTCACGAATCCTTGCCTCGCGTAGTCGTCGTCGGCCGGCTCCGGACCCGGCCAGGGCTCCGGGGGCCGCGCGGCGCGGCAGTGGCCGCACATTGTTGCAGCACCGGCTCATGCAGCACTGGGGAACAGCCTCGTGGGTTCACGGGGCGAGCGGCGGGCTCGCCCGGGGCTCGGGGTCAGTCTGGCAGGGTGGCGGTCCGGGCCGACATTGGTCAGACGCCGGGGCGGCCGGGGGAGTTCCTGGGTCCGGTCAGGACGACCCCTTCGGGTCGTCAGAAGGCTTTCCACCGGCAGCCAGTTCGAACTCCGCCCGGGGATGTTCGAGTGATCCGAGTGAGACGATCTCCCGCTTGAAGAGCCCGGACAGTGTCCATTCGGCGAGCACGCGTGCCTTGCGGTTGATCGTGGGCACGCGGCTCAGGTGGTAGGCGCGGTGCATGAACCACGCGGGGTACCCCTTGAGCTTGCGCCCGTAGACGTGGGCGACGCCCTTGTGGAGGCCGAGGGACGCGACCGAGCCGACGTACTTGTGGGAGTACGTCCGCAGCGGCCGGCCACGCAGGGACTGGACGATGTTGTCGGCGAGGGCCTTGGCCTGGCGGACCGCGTGCTGGGCGTTGGGGGCGGTCTCCCTGCCGGGCTCCGCGGCGGTGACGTCGGGGACGGCGGCGGCGTCGCCCGCCGCCCACGCGTGCGTGACACCGTCGATCGTCAGCTCGGGGGTGCACCTCAGGCGACCGCGCTCGTCGAGCGGAAGGTCGGTGGCGGCGAGGATCGGATGGGGTTTGACGCCGGCGGTCCACACGACCGTACGGGTCGGGAAGCGCTGGCCGTCGCTGAGGACGGCGATCCGGTCCGCGCACGACTCCAGGCGGGTGTGCAGGAGGACCTGGATGTTGCGGCGGCGCAGCTCGGTGACCGTGTAGCGGCCCATCGCCTCGCCGACCTCCGGCAGGATGCGGTCGGAGGCCTCGACGAGGATCCACTTCATGTCCTCGGGGCGGACGTTGTGGTAGTAGCGCGCTGCGTGGCGGGCCATGTCCTCCAGTTCGCCGAGCGCCTCGACGCCCGCGTAGCCGCCGCCCACGAAGACGAAGGTGAGGGCCGCGTCGCGGATCGCGGGGTCGCGGGTGGAGGAGGCGATGTCCATCTGCTCGATGACGTGGTTGCGCAGCCCGATGGCCTCCTCGACGGTCTTGAAGCCGATGGCGTAGTCGGCGAGGCCCGGGATGGGGAGCGTGCGGGAGACGGAACCCGGCGCGAGGACGATCTCGTCGTACGTCAGCTGCCGCGGGCCCGTTCCCTCCTCCTCCGTGGCGAGGGTCGTCACGGTGGCGGTGCGCTTGGCGTGGTCGACGGCCGTGGCCTCGCCGATGACGACATGGCAGTGGGGCAGCACGCGGCGCAGCGGTACGACGACGTGACGTGGGGAGATGAGGCCCGCGGCGGCTTCGGGCAGAAACGGCTGGTACGTCATGTACGGGTCCGGCGAGACGACCGTGATCTCGGCCTCTCCCCTCCGGAGTTCCTGTTTCAGCTGCCGCTGGAGCCGCAGTGCCGTGTACATCCCGACGTAGCCGCCGCCGACAACGAGAATGCGCGCACGTTCCTTCACCATCCCATGACGCACCCAGCGCTGGAGTTTGTCCACAGCCCCGACAATTTGTGTGACCGGGCGCCCGGGGTGCCCGGAGTTGGCCGAATCGTCGGAGTCCAGCGAAGAAGCGCAGGTCAGGGAGCGTGCACCGGGGGGCGGTAAGGGGTGTATTCAGGACGTATACGACCCGTACTCCGATCGGGGGGCGCTCCGTGCGGAACCTGCCCCTTCTGAATTGACTCCCTCTCAACTATGTTCGTGTGTCGACGGGGTGTAAGGGGAGGCACGCGCAGGGTCCGCCGGTTCCGACCGGTCCGAGAGGACCGACGGGACCTCGCAGGGCGGGGCAGCACGCGAGGCCTGTTCGCACGCTCCGGCAATTAGATGGCGGGGAGAGTCTCCGGGGGGAGACGTCATTACCGGGGGATCACATATGCACATTCAGGACTCTCATTGGTCGTCCGCATCCACGCTCGCACCCGGCGGCGCACTGAGCGCCGCGGCGGGCAACGGACGCGGGGACGCAGCGCGCACGACGCCGCTGCGTGTGGACGCACAGCGCAATCTGGAACATGTACTGCGGGCGGCGCGCGAGGTCTTCGGCGAGCTCGGGTACGGCGCGCCGATGGAGGACGTGGCGCGGCGGGCGCGGGTCGGCGTCGGCACGGTGTACCGGCGCTTCCCGAGCAAGGACGTCCTGGTGCGGCGGATAGCCGAGGAGGAGACCTCCCGGCTGACCGACCAGGCGCGTACGGCGCTCGGCCAGGAGGACGAGCCGTGGTCGGCGCTGTCGCGCTTCCTGCGCACCTCGGTGGCCTCGGGCGCCGGACGGCTGCTGCCGCCGCAGGTGCTGCGGGTCGGGGTCGCCGACGAGCACGCCGACTCCGGTGTGCTCGACGAGACGCGGGTGCCGCCGCAGCGGACCCAGCAGGGCGGCGGTGAGCTGCGCCTGGTGCCGGAAGACGGTGCCGCGGGCGTGATGGACGACGACACCGGGGCGGCGGCGCTGCTGGAGGTCGTGGGTCAGCTCGTGGATCGGGCGCGGGCGGCCGGTGCGCTGCGTCCGGACGTGTCGGTGTCGGACGTGCTGCTGGTGATCGCGACGGCGGCGCCCTCGCTGCCGGACGCGGCCCAGCAGGCGGCGGCCTCGGCACGGCTGCTGGACATCCTGCTGGAGGGGTTGCGCTCACGTCCGGTGTGAGCGCGCGGGCACACGGGTGCGTGAGCGCCGAAGTACGTGAGTGCCCAAGTGCGCGAGCGCCGCGCCGTGTACGTACCGAACGGCGTGAGTACCGAACGGCGTGAGTACCGAAGGGCGTGAGTACCGAACTGCGGTGATCCTGCCGGGCTTTTCCGGCTCGGCAGGTGACCCGAAAAGGTGATGTGGGGGTGTGGGCGGCCGTGCCGTCCTCGCGCCTGCCGGCCTGCCCGGCGCGTCGGACATTTCGGGCCGAATGACCAACTGCCGTGCGAGAAACGTCAGTTGAGCCTTCCCCGTAGGGGTGACGGCTAGTACTGAGCTGCGGCACATCCCCACGGACGAGTGGACGGCCCGTCCTGCGGGGTTCTGACCAAAAGCCAATATGGCACTCTGACCCGGTGGTCGGGACTGGCAGGGCAGGCGGCGGGGGCTTTCCGCGATGAGCGTTGACGGGCGGGACGGGGCACTCGGTGACGGTGACGCGGAGGCCGACGGCCTGCCCTCGCCACAGGTGCCGAGTCAGGGCGGCCGGGCGGACGTGCCCCTGGACGACGCCCCCACTCCGCCGGAGGGCAGCGTCCCCCCGCAGCGCGACCGACGCGAGAGCGGCGTCCTGCCGCCCTCCATGGAGATCCCGCCGCCCGACCCCGAGCTGATCGACCGGATGCGGTCGGGCGACGACACGGCCTACGAGGAGCTGTACCGGCGCCACGCGGGCGCGGTGCGCCGGTACGCGCGCACCTGCTGCCGGGACGCCCACACCGCCGACGACCTCACCGCCGAGGTCTTCGCCCGCATGCTCCAGGCGGTGCGCGGCGGATCCGGCCCCGAGTACGCCGTACGCGCCTACCTGCTGACCTCCATGCGACGGGTCGCCGCGAACTGGACGCAGTCGGCCCGGCGGGAGCAGCTGGTCGACGACTTCGCGGTGTTCGCCGCCCAGTCGGGCCGGTCCGCGGACGTGGCCGACGACGACACCCTGGGCCTGGGCGCCGATGTCCGCGCCATGCACGAGGCCGAGCAGTCCATGGCCATGCAGGCCTTCCGGTCGCTGCCCGAGCGCTGGCAGGCCGTGCTGTGGCACACCGAGGTCGAGGACGAGTCGCCGAGCGAGGTCGCCACGCTCTTCGGGCTGGACGCCAACGGCACGCGGGTGCTCGCCAGCCGGGCCCGCGAGGGGCTCAAGCAGGCCTATCTCCAGGCCCACGTCAGCACGGCACTCGCCGACGACGAGGAGTGCGCCCGCTACGCCGACCAGCTCGGCACCTACGCCCGCCGCAAGCTGCGCACCCGCGCCGAACGGGGGCTGCGCAAGCACCTGGAGGAGTGCGCCAGGTGCCGGCTGGCCGCGACCCAGATCGAGGAGGTCGCGAGCAGCATCCCCGCCGTGGTGCCGGTCGCCGTCATCGGCTGGTTCGGCGCCGCCGGCTACGCCAAGGCCCTCGGCCTCCTGGCGGGTGGGGCCGGAGCGGGCGCCGCCGGGGCGGCCGCGGCGAGCGGCGGCTCGTCCGGCGGGGCCGGGGGCGCGGCGGCCTCGGAGGGGCTGGGCGCGCCGGTGAAGGCCGGGATCGCGGCCGGTGTGGTCGCCGTGGCGGCGGCAGCGGTGGCGCTCTCGCTCGTCGGCAACGACAGCCCGGCGCACCAGCCGGCGGCCCGCAAGCCCTCCTCCGCACCGGTGGTCCGACCGGAGCCGACCCCCACGCCCACGCCCGCGCCCACGCCGCCGAAGGAGCATCCCGGTCCGGAGCCGGTGGTCCTCGCGCCGAAGGCTCCCCCGACACCCGCCCCCACCCCCACGTCGAAGCCGACGGCCACCCCTGCACCGACCCCGACACCCACGCCCCCGGAGCCCCCGGAGCCGCCGAACACGCCCCCGGCCCCCACGCCGACTCCGACCCCGACGCCGCCGCCCGCCCCGGCCGTCTACCAGTGGAGCGGGCTGGCGTACAACGTCGGCGGCGACGGCACCGAGCCCGAGATGCGGCTCGGCGAGAGCAGCTGGGTGTGGCGGCGCTACGGCCTGTCGATCGGTGACCAGCGGTACGCGCGCGGTGTGACCGTCCATGGCAGTTCCTCCGTCACCATCGACCTCAACCGCACGTGCTCCTCCTACGACGCGTCGGTCGGCGTCGACGACACGACGCTGGGCCTCGGCCAGGTCTCCTTCTCCGTCTACGCCGACGGGGTACGGCTGTGGCGGTCCGGAACGGTCCGGGGCGGCGACCCTGCCGTACCCGTCCATGTGAGCCTCGCCGGACGCAGGACCGTACGGCTGGTGGTGGAGCCGCACGGTCCGTTCGACCCCGTGGCACTGGCGGACTGGGCCGATTCGAAGTTCATGTGCACATAGGGGTTCGTGTGCGCAGGGGTTCGTATGCGCACAGGGGTTCGTGTGCGCACAGGGGTTCAGGTGCACATAGGGGTTCACGCCGAGCCGACCGCCACACGGCGGCCGGCAGGCCTGACTAGGTCAACCCCCGCGCGCCCCGCACCGACTCCACCGCCGGGATCACCCGCGTTATTCCCGCCGGTACAGCACGCGCGCGTGCGGGTGTTCCCGTCCAGCAGGTTCCCCTGCGGGCCAGCAGCCGGCGCAGCCACAGTTCGAGAGAGACGAGGTCGGCGAGGCCGTCGAGGGGAAGGGGCTCGCCGGCCGCGGCGGCGCGCAGGGCCTTGCGGACGACGCGGGCCTCGACGAGGCCGGCCTGCGCCAGCAGGGGCGTGTCGAACAGCGTCAGCAGTGAGTCCGCGGCCACCCGCAGCCCCGTGCGCGCGGCGGCCGCCGCCGACCCGTGGGACGGGGCGCCCCAGCCGGGCGGGAGGTCGGCGATGCCGGCTCCCTTGAGGACCGTACGCAGGATCTCGGCGCGGGCGCCGGGCCGGACGCGCAGGGTCTCCGGGAGGGTGCGGCAGGCGCGCACGACCTGGTTGTCGAGGAACGGCACGTGCAGGCGCTGGGAGCGGATCTCTACGGCCTGCTCCAGGATGCGGAGGTCCGCCGCGTGCCGGGCGAGCGCCGTACGCGCGCGGTGGTCACCGGGACGCTGGCCCGGCCCCACTCCGGAGCGGTTCGTCGAGCCCTGTAGGCGAACCGATACTTCAGCCAGTGCCTCTCCGGTCAGCCAGCGGGCCGCCGGCCCCGGTCTGGCCCAGGCGAGAGCCGCCAGCGACGCACCCACCGCGCCTCCGGACTCGTCGAAGCGGCGCTGGAGCAGGCGCTCGGCGAGAACCTCCACGCCCGTCCGGTACGGGGTGCGGGCCAGCCGGCGGGCCGCGCCGTACACGCGCGCGGGGACGAGCACCGAGCCGTCGGCCTTCGCCAGCGCGGCGACCGGTCGTACGAGGTGGCGCCGTTTGCGGTCCATCAGCAGGTCCGCCAGCCGGGCCGGGTGGGCGTCCAGGACCTGGCGGGCGCCGTACCCGGTGAAGTGGTCCGCGCTGCCGGAGGCGAGCCGGGCGCGGTGGCGGGCGGCCGTCACCAGGCACTGGGCGGGTTCGTCGGTCAGGGGGCCGTCCAGGTCGGCGTACGGCAGTGTCTCCTCGCCGCCCGCCACCACCACGTGGTGCAGGCGCGGGTTGGCCGCGAGTGTCCCCGCGCGTTGCACCTCGGCCTCCCGCCCCGCGGCCGACAGGTCGTTGAAGGTGACCGCCAGCAGCCGCTCCCCCGCGCCCGTGCCGTGGCCCAGGACGGTGCCCGGCATGCCCGGCAGCCCCGCGGCCAGCAACGCCAGGGTGCCGGAGGCCGGCCCGCCGGACAGGTCCGCCCCGATGCCCGGAACCGGCATCCCGCGCGCGGCACGCCGTTCGGCCGGCCCCATGCCGGGCACCGGCCCGGGGTCGATGTCCGCGCCGGGGACGTGTCGGGGGGCGGAGAGGCGGGTGCGTACGGCCTCGACGAGCGCGTCGCGCACCGCGTCGACCGCGCTGTCCGGGTCGGCCGAGGGCGCGGCCACCGCGAGGGAGGCCACCTGCTCGTAGCCCGCGACCTCACGTGCCCCGGTCCGCAGGATCAGCGCATGCCCTGGAGGGATACGCCGGACCCCGGCGTAGGGGGTGGAGTCGTGCAGGGCGGCGGGGACGTCGGGGGCGGCCAGGAGGGCGGCGAGGTGCCCGAAGTCGAGGTTGGCCTCGATGAGGTCGGCGAGCGGCAGCGCGGCCGTCGCGTAGGCCGTGCCGCTCGCCCACGGGGTGTAGAACACCGGGCGGGCGCCCGCGAGATCACCGCAGACGGTGACGCGGCGGCCGACCTGGACGACGGCCGTGTAGCTGCCCGGCCAGGCCGTCAGATGCCGAAGTGCCCCTCCGCGCGCGGTGAACAGGCCCAGGCGCAGTTCCTCGTCCGTCGCGCCGCAGATGCCGAGGACCGCGATCCTGGTCCGGGCGTCGGCCTGGACCACCCGGACCTCGTCGGGGCGCCAGTCGCCGACCGCCCACAGCGGATCGGGGTCGCCCCACAGGAGTTGGGAGCCCACCGGGTGCACGGTCTCGCCGTCGAATCCGGTGGCACCCGCGGAGCCGATCTCGGCGGCCACCGCGGCGGTGCTGCTCCATCCCACCAACCACCGCATCGACGCCTCCACAGGCTGTGGACAACCAGTGCACCGCACGAACGGTTCACATGCTGCCACGAAGAACGCGCCTCAGAGGGGCGGCGGAGCCGCTTATGGGCAGGGGAATGCACCCTCCCGCCGGCGCCCGCGTCCTGCCGGACACCCGCGCCCGGCACGGCGTCCACGGCGCTGCGGCGGCACGTCCTCGCCCCACCCGCCGTGCTTCGACGACGCATCCACGCCGCGTCTACGACGTGAATGCGCCCCCTGTACGCTCCTGAAAAACGCCCCGTGCGCCGTCAATTCGCGTGGTGAGAGCGACAATGCCCTGCGGAACAGGGGGTCGCTTTTCAGCCAAATAACGGAAACGGCACGGTCGTTGGAGAACGATCACACACGCTCCGTACAGGCCCCACGCACCACCGACGCGTGCGCAGCCCGGGAGGCGGAGCTCGCCTCCCGGACCGTTCCGCCGCCCGCGGGGATGAAGGCGGCGGTGTCCCCCAGCCCACTGGATCCAGTACAGCGGGCCGACCCACGCACGGCCCATGGAACCGCTCCCGCGATGGCCGGAGAAGAGCGCACGGACGGGCGCACGGCCACACAGCGGGAGCACGATGCAACCGTGCGTACAGGGCCCGCACTTCAGTGCGGACCACAATCCCGCCATCCGGAAGAATGCCCCTTAACGCTTGGGATGCGGCGAACTACGCTGGGTTTACGAATGCCGCATGGTTATGCCAGCGCGGCAGCCGTCTGTGTCGAGGGGTGGCGCATGTCCAGGGAGCAACGCGGGCCGAACGAAAAACTCGGCACCGTTCTCGCCCTCGCGGGAATCAGCAACGCAGGACTCGCGCGTCGCGTCAACGACCTTGGCGCCCAACGCGGGTTGACTCTTCGCTACGACAAGACCTCGGTGGCGCGCTGGGTGTCGAAGGGCATGGTGCCCCAGGGCGCCGCGCCGCACCTCATCGCGGCCGCCATCGGGCAGAAGCTCGGCCGGCCGGTGCCGCTCCACGAGATCGGCCTGGCGGACGCGGATCCCGCACCCGAGGTGGGCCTCGCCTTTCCCCGGGACGTCGGACAGGCGGTGCGGTCCGCGACGGAGCTCTACCGTCTCGACCTCGCGGGACGCCGGGCCGGCTCCGGCGGCATCTGGCAGTCGCTGGCCGGATCCTTCGCGGTGAGCGCGTACGCGACGCCCGCGTCACGGTGGCTGATAACACCGGCCGACAGCTCGGTCGCGCGCGAGGTGAACCCCGCCGAGGGTTCGGGCGCACCGCTCAAAGTCGGCCACAGCGACGTCCAGAAACTGCGCGAGGCGGCCGAGGACGCCAGGCGCTGGGACTCCAAGTACGGCGGCGGCGACTGGCGTTCGTCGATGGTGCCGGAGTGCCTGCGGGTGGAGGCGGCACCCCTGCTGCTCGGCTCGTACTCCGACGAGGTCGGCAGGGCGCTGTTCGGGGCGAGTGCCGAGCTCACCCGGCTCGCCGGCTGGATGGCCTTCGACACCGGCCAGCAGGAGGCCGCCCAGCGCTACTACATCCAGGCCCTGCGTCTGGCCCGCGCCGCCGCCGACGTCCCGCTCGGGGGCTACGTCCTGGCCTCCATGTCCCTCCAGGCGACCTACCGCGGCTTCGGCGACGAGGGCGTCGACCTCGCCCAGGCCGCCCTGGAACGCAACCGGGGACTCGCCACCGCCCGCACCATGAGCTTCTTCCGTCTCGTCGAGGCACGCGCACACGCGCGCGCCAGTGACGCCCAGGCCGCCGGCGCGGCCCTCAAGGCGGCCGAGAGCTGGCTGGAGCGGTCCCGTGACGGCGACAACGACCCGTCGTGGCTCGGTTTCTACTCCTACGACCGCTTCGCCGCCGACGCCGCCGAGTGCTACCGCGACCTGAAGGCACCGCGCCAGGTACGCCGCTTCACCGAGCAGGCGCTGTCGAAGCCGACGGAGGAGTTCGTGCGCTCGCACGGCCTGCGCCTCGTCGTCTCGGCGGTCGCCGAGCTGGAGTCGGGCAACCTCGACGCGGCGTGCGAGCAGGGCGTACGGGCGGTCGAGGTCGCCGGACGGATCTCCTCCGCGCGCACCACGGAGTACGTGAAGGACCTGCTGCACCGGCTGGAGCCGTACGGCGACGAGCCCCGCGTGGTCGAGCTGCGGGAGCGGGCCCGGCCGCTGCTGATGATGGCTCCGGCCTGAGCCCGGGACACACACGGGGCACCTCCCGGGTTTGAGCGCGTTGTCAGTGGCGCAGTGCACTATCGAAGCCGGGAGGTGGTGCAGGTGCGAGTGATCGCCCACGACGGTCACGCCGGTTACGCCGGTTACGACTGTGACGTGTTGGTGATCGGCGGCGGGATCGTCGGGCTGTCGACGGCGTACGCGATCACGCGTGCCGCGCCGGGCACACGGGTGACGGTGCTGGAGAAGGAGCCCGGCCCGGCCCGGCACCAGACCGGACGCAACAGCGGCGTCGTCCACAGCGGGATCTACTACCGCCCGGGCTCCCTCAAGGCGCGGTACGCGGTGCGCGGCTCCGCCGAGATGATCAAGTTCTGTGCGGAGTACGGCATCGCGCACGCCGTGACCGGCAAGCTGATCGTCGCCACTCGGCGCGAGGAGCTGCCCCGGCTGCACGCGCTCGTACAGCGCGGCCGGGAGAACGGCATTCCGGTACGGGAGCTGGGCGCCGCCCAGATCGCGGAGTACGAGCCGGAAGTGCGTGGCCTGGCCGCCATACACGTCGGGACGACGGGCGTGTGCGACTTCACGGCGGTCGCCCGGCAACTGGCCCAGGCGTCCGGAGCGGAGATCCGCTACGGGGCGCGCGTCGTCCGGATCGACCGGCGCCCGGAACGGGGAGTCGCCGTGCGGACCGCGCGCGGGGACATCGTGCGGGGCCGGGTGCTGGTCAACTGCGCGGGTCTGTACTGCGACGAGGTGGCCCGGCTGACCGGCGACGAGCCCGAGGTGCGGATCGTGCCGTTCCGGGGCGAGTACTACGAGCTGGCACGGCCGGAGCTGGTACGCGGCCTGGTCTATCCGGTCCCCGATCCGGCGTTCCCGTTCCTCGGGGTGCACCTCACGCGCGGGATCGACGGCGAGGTGCACGTCGGGCCCAACGCGGTGCCGGCGCTGGCCCGCGAGGGGTACGGATGGGGGGTCGTACGGCCCCGGGAGCTGGCCGGGACGGTGGCGTGGCCCGGAGCCTGGCGGATGGGCCGGCAGCACTGGCGGTACGGGATGGGGGAACTGCGCAGATCGGTGTCCAAGGGGGCGTTCACGCAGGCGGTGCGCGGGCTGCTGCCCGGGGTGACCGAGCAGGATCTCGTGCCGTCGGCGGCCGGGGTGCGGGCCCAGGCGGTGCTGCGGGACGGGACGCTGGTGGACGATTTCCTGATCCGGGAGGGCGCGCGGACCGTGCATGTGCTGAACGCGCCCTCGCCCGCGGCGACGGCGTCGCTGCCGATCGGCCGGGAGGTGGCACGACGGGCGCTGGCCGCGCTGGGCTCGTGGTGAGGGCCGCGGCGCCGGGCCGCGCCGTGGGCGCTCGCACTCCGCCGAGGGCCGCGCCTGTCGCTGCCCGGGGGCGCCGTAAAATCGTCCCCACTGTGTCTGAGCCGAACACCGCCTCCGAAGCGTCCCAGCCCACCCCCGACGACCCGCGGCACCGCCATGATCCCGGTGTCCTCGTCCGGCACACCCGGGACAAGGGGGAGCCGCGCTTCCCCGGCGGCCCGCAGGCCGACCCCGCCGGGTCGCACTTCGAGCGGCGGATCCGCAGCTTCCAGCCGCGGCGCAGCCGGGTGACCGCGGGACAGGCGGACGCGTTGCAGCGGCTGTGGCCCAAGTGGGGCCTCGACATCGACGGACAGCAGATCGTCGACCTGGGCGCCCTGTTCGGCAACGACCACCCGGTGGTGCTGGAGATCGGGTTCGGGATGGGCGAGGCCACCGCGCAGATGGCCGCCGCCGACCCCGACACCGACATCCTCGCCGTGGACGTGCACACGCCGGGCCAGGGCAATCTGCTCAACCTCGCCGACCACCACGGACTGGCCAACATCCGCGTGGCCAACGGGGACGCCATCATCCTGCTGCGGGAGATGCTCGCCCCCGACTCGCTCGACGGGGTGCGCGTCTACTTCCCCGACCCCTGGCCGAAGAAGCGGCACCACAAGCGGCGGCTGATCCAGCCGGAGTTCCTGGACCTCGCCGCGACCCGGCTGCGACCCGGCGCGCTCGTGCACTGCGCCACCGACTGGGAGCCGTACGCCGAGCAGATGCTCGACGTGCTCAGCGCCCACCCCGACTTCGAGAACACCCAGGCGGACGGCGGTTTCGCGCCACGTCCCGCGTTCCGCCCGCTGACTCGCTTCGAGGGTCAGGGGCTGGACAAGGGACACGTCGTGAACGATCTGCTCTTCCGTCGCGTACAGCACCGGAAGCCTCCGGAGCGGCGGTCGCCGTAGGCGCGGCGGACACCGCAGGCACCGCGGATACAGCAGGCAGCAAAAGGAACAGCAAGACCAGCCCTCCCTCGTTAGGGTCAATGCCGTGGCGACCGTTCCCCCTTATCCGACGCACTCCGGCGTTCCCGCCCACAGTCGGCTCCGGCACGCGCACTGGTGGCACCGGAGATGGGTGCGCTACGGCGCCCTGATCACCCTGCTGACGCTCTCGGGGCTCGTCATCCTGGCGCTCGTGCGCCGGCAGACCGGCACGGAGGGGTTCCTGGTCGGGCTCGGCCTCGCCGTCCTGCCGGTGCCCCTGCTCGTCACCGCCTTCCGCTGGCTGGACCGGGTCGAACCGGGCCCCTGGCGCAACCTGCTGTTCGCCTTCGCCTGGGGCGCCTGCGCGGCGGCGCTGATAGCGATCGTCGCCAACAGCTTCGCGACCAAGTGGATAGCGACGGCGACCGCCGACCCGTCGAGCGCCGACACCCTCGGCGCGACCGTGATAGCGCCCGTGGTCGAGGAGTCCGCCAAGGCCGCCGCCGTGCTCCTCGTCTTCCTCTTCCGCAGACGGGACTTCACGGGGATCGTCGACGGGGTCGTCATAGCCGGGGTGACCGCCACCGGCTTCGCGTTCACCGAGAACATCCTCTACCTCGGCACCGCCTTCGGCACCGACCAGCTCAGCGGCGGCCGCGGCATCGCGTCCGTCACCGCGGCGACCTTCTTCGTCCGCGTGATCATGTCGCCGTTCGCGCACCCCCTGTTCACCGTCCTGACCGGTATCGGCTTCGGCGTCGCCGCGCTGTCCGGGGAGCGGCAGCGGGTGAGGCGGGTGCTTCTGCCACTGTCCGGGCTGCTGCTCGCGATGGGCATGCACGCGTTCTGGAACGGCTCCTCGACCTTCGGCGAGTTCGGCTTCTTCGCCGTGTACGGGGTGTTCATGGTGCCCGCGTTCGGTCTGCTGACCTGGCTGGTGATCTGGACACGCCAGCGCGAACTGCGGACCGTGCGCGAGGAGCTGCCCGCCTACGCCGTCACCGGCTGGCTGACCCCGGCCGAGCCGTTCGCGCTCGGCTCGATGCGGGCGCGGCGGCTGGCCCGCGAGTACGCCGGGCACCACTTCGGCAGGCCCGCCGGGCGGGCGGTCGCGGAGTACGAGGCGTACGCGACCTCCCTGGCGTTCCTGCGCCACCGGGGGCGCCGGGGCCGGGCCGGCGCCGACTTCCTCGTACGGGAACGGGAACTGCTGCACGAGCTGTGGCGGCGCCGGGAGGTGGCGCGGCCCGCGCTGGACTACGCGGCGCGGGCGACGGCGCCACCGGTTCCGGTGATGATGCCGGTGCCCCCTCCGGCGGCGTGGCCGGTGTACGGCTACCCGGCGGCGCCGTATCCCGCGTACAACCCGTACCGGTCGTAGCCCCGTAGCCCTGGGGACATCGCCGGGGACATGGGGAAGGTCAGCCCGACGCGGCCGTCAGGCGCGCGACCTCCGCCTCCGTCAGCTCCAGCTCCGCCACCCCGACCAGCGCCGGCAGCTGCTCCACCGTCCGGGCGGAGGCGATCGGGGCGACCACCGTCGGCTGGGCCGCGAGCCAGGCCAGGGCGACGGTGGCGACCGGGACGTCATGGGCGCCTGCGACCTCGTCGAGAGCGGCGAGGACCGTCCGGCCGCGCTCGGTGTCGAGGTGCTTGGCGGCGCCCGAAGCACGTGCGCTGTCGACCGTCGCACCGGGGCGGTACTTGCCGGTGAGGAAGCCGGAGGCGAGCGCGAAGTACGGGACGGCGGCCAGTCCCGAGCGGGCCGCGAGGTCCTGGAGCTCACCCTCGTAGGTGTCGCGCGAGACGAGGTTGTAGTGGGGTTGCAGCGCCACGTACCGGGCCAGTCCCTCGCGGTCGGAGAACTCCAGGGACTCCCGCAGCCGGTCGGCGGAGATGTTGGAGGCGGCGATGTGGCGCACCTTGCCCGCCCTCACCAGCTCGTCCAGTGCGCCGATGATCTCTTCCACCGGCACCTCGGGCTTGTCGAAGTGCGTGTAGTAGAGGTCGATGTGGTCGGTGCCGAGGCGGCGCAGGGAAGCGTCGGCGGCGGCCCTGATGTTCGCGGCGCTCAGCCCCGGGAAGTCCGGGTGCTGGCTGACCTTGGTGGCGATGACGACGTCGGCGCGATTGCCGCGCGCCTTGACCCACTTGCCGATGACGGTCTCGGACTCGCCGCCCTTGTTGCCCTCGATCCACGCCGAGTAGGAGTCGGCGGTGTCGACGAAGTTGCCGCCCGCCGCAGCGTAGGCGTCGAGCACGGCGAAGGACTGGGCCTCGTCGGCGGTCCAGCCGAAGACGTTGCCGCCGAGGGCGAGCGGGAAGATCTCGAGGTCTGAGGAACCGAGCTTGCGCAGAGAAGTCATGTTCAACATCAACACCCGCCCAGGAACCCCGTATTCCGCATTTCGCGCGTATCCCGGAGAACCGGAAACCGGCAGCCCTGACGTCGGGGGGACGTCGTCAGGGCTGCCGGGGATCGGAGAACGATCAGGGAACTCGGAGGGTCGCGCGGGTCAGGGGGTGAGTCCCTTGCCCTGCAGCCAGGCCATCGGGTCGATGCCGTCCGCGCTGCCGCCCGGGTGGACCTCCAGGTGGAGGTGCGGGCCGGTGACGTTGCCGGTGGCACCGACGCGGCCGATGACATCGCCGGTGGCGACCTTCTGCCCGACGCTGACACTGATCGAGGACTGGTGGCAGAACCACAGCTCGGTGCCGTCGTCCAGGGTGAGGATCGTGCGGTAGCCGTACGAACCGGCCCAGCCCGCCTCGGTGACCGTGCCGCTGTGGATCGCCTTGATGAGCGTCCCGGTGGGCGCGGCGAAGTCGAGACCGGTGTGGTAACCGGAGGACCACATCGAGCCGGCCTGCCCGAAGGTCGAGGTGATCGTGTACGAGGAGGTCGGCAGCGTGTACTGCTTGGCGAGCTCGGCCAGGCGCGCGGCCTCGGCCTTCTGCGCGGCCGCCTCGTCCGCCTTCTTCTTGGCGGCGGCGGCCTTGGCCTCCGCCTCCTTCTCGGCCTTGGCGGCGGCGTCGGCGACCGCCTTCTGGGCCGCCGCCGCCGAGGCCGCAGCGGCCTTGGTGTCGACCTGGTCCTGCTGCTGCTCGGCCTGCGCCATGATCCGGGTGCGCAGCGCCTCGCCGGCGTCGGTGGTGCCCTGGGCGGTGTCGGCGGAGGTCACGCCGATACCGCTGAGCGGGGCCGTGGGGGCCTCGGCCGCGTCCGCGGAGTCGTCGGACAGCAGGGAGCCGACGGAGGGCAGGTCCGGCATGGAGATGGACACCGGCGGCTTGCCGGTGTTGGCGCTGGCCATACCGCCCGCGCTCACGGCGGCTATGACGCCGACGCCCAGGACGGTGGAGCTGCGGGCGAGTCCGCCGCGCTGCTTGGCGACACGGTGCCGGCCACGTACGGGACGGAGGGACTCCTCGGTGGGGTTCCACTCCTCCCACGGGCCCTCGTCGGTGCGGTAGCTGCCGGAGCCGAACGGCTCGGTGCTGCGCTGACTCGGCACGAACGGGGCTTCGGGGGCAGGCGGGTTGGACGCCACGTGGGCGTGCTCCTTTCCTTCCTTCTCGCCTACCGGGTTAGCTGACGGGTTCGGAGCAGGAAGGTCTCCTACGCGCGTATACCGCCCGACGTTCACGGCGGTGTACGTGCGATTCACCCCAAGGTGGTGGTTCCCCGGTTCCCTTGCAGGATTCGGCGCGTGCGCACGGAGCCGTCGCTTGTGACGGCTGGGACGACCGCGCTGCGTTATCGAACGTTAATAGACACGGGGGCGTGATTCCAAGCTGTTCCACTTGATCATTAACATTTTTGGCCTGGACTTACAGCCCATGACCGGCGGAAATCGGGCGAGTTGACCACGCCGGGCGCCCCAGCCGGAACGCCTCGGGGGCCCCACTCGTTTTGACGGTGACTCAGATGTGATGCGCAGAGGGGTCAGCTGATCACCCCGTGTGACTACGGGTCGGTTCAGGACCGGCTCGGACCGGCCCTGGGCCGTTTCGGGGACCGTCCACGGCCGGTCCGCTACCCCTTCAGGGCCGTCGTACGGCGAGCAGCGCCATGTCGTCGGCCATTCCGCCGCCGGAGTGCCGGCGCACGTCCTCCGCGAGGGCGACGAGCAGTGCTTCGGGATCGCGGAAGCACCTGCCCGCGAGCCGCTCCTCGGGGTCGTAGAAACGGCCGTGGGTGTCGCGGGCCTCGGACACGCCGTCGGTGTGCAGGAGCAGGGTCGTGCCCTTCGGGAAGTCGCTCTCCTCCGCGCGGTCGGGCCAGGTGCCCAACTCGCCCATGCCGAGCGGCAGGGCCGGTTCGCGGGCCGGCAGCGTGCGCACGCTGCCGTCCGTGTGCAGCAGCAGCGGCGGCGGATGCCCGCGGTTGAGGACCCGGACGGCCTCGGCGCCGTGCGGCAGTTCGGCGAGTACGGCGGTGGTGAAGCCCTCGAAGGCGTCCAGTCCGTCGCGCCGGGTGCCCTCGCGGGCCAGCGCCCGCTCCAGCCGCTGGGCCACCGCCTCCAGGGTCGCCTCCTGCTCGGCGGCCTCCCGGAAGGCCCCGATGACGACGGCCACGGCCGCCACCGCGCCCATGCCCTTGCCCCGTACGTCCCCGACGAGGAGCCGCACCCCGCGCGGGCTGTCCTGCACGGCGTACAGGTCGCCGCCGATGAAGGCGTCCTCCTGGGCGGCCTCGTAACGGGCCGCGACGTCGTACCCGCCGATCCGCTCGGCGGGTTCGGGCAGCACCGCGCGCTGGGCGGCCTCGGCGATCCCGCGGGCGCTGGCCAGCCGCCGGTCGCCGCGGCGCACGACGCGGTTGATGACCACGGCCATGGCGGCGACCGTGGCCACGGTGACGATCTCGGTGATCGCGCTCGCTTCCATGAGCCGAGAGGAGCGGGCGTGCACGGCGCACACCGCGACGAACGCGAAGACCCCCGTGGTGATGGTGCCGGACAGCGAGTACAGCGGCGCCGCCACCAGCGGGGCGGCCGTGAAGAAGGGGGCCGCGGTGAAGTCGGGGGGCGTGCAGAAGTCGTAGACGATCCCGCCGACGACCAGCAGGAGCGGGAGGACCTGGAGGAGGGCCCGGGTGGCGGAGATCCGGCGCTCCGCACCCCCCGCGCGCGCCGCACCGGACGGCGGGGGTGCCTCGTCGCCGAGGCCGGGGTCGGGCACCGGGTCGGCCGGGAGCCGTCCGCCGGCCCGGCTGCGGTCAGGCAGGACGAGGTAGTCGTCGTAGGCCGTGGCGGGATTCTTGTGCGGCTCCTCGCCCGCCGCGTCATCAGGGCGCACCACTCGTCTCCCGCCGTCTCCCGCCGTCTCCCGCCACGGAGATCCAGATTCGCCGCGACGGAGGCGGGCGGCGACCGGTGTGAGCCGACCGGATGACGAGGGCGTCGGGGGCAGGAAAAGGTACGAGTGACGGGAGCAGCGTGGAAAAACAATCAGGGCCGGAAAACATTCAAGGCCGGACAACATTCAAGGCCGGAATCCATGAACTGGATTCCGGCCCTGAGTCTTCAGTAGCGGGGACAGGATTTGAACCTGCGACCTCTGGGTTATGAGCCCAGCGAGCTACCGAGCTGCTCCACCCCGCGTCGTTAGGACCAGCATACGCCATTCGCGGGACCGGATGCACAACGGTTGATTCGCGCCCCGTCGGCGTGGCTCGGTTCAGTCCCGCAGGTGCCGGTTCGGCGCCTGGGCGGCCGCCTCGTACTCCGGCAGTACGACGACGTCGGCGCCCTCGGCCGTCAGCACCCCGGTGCCGTCGGCACCGGCGACGAAGGTGTCCGGCTCCCGCCAGGCCGTGACCACCCGCCGTACCCCCGCGTCGAGGATCAGCCGCGCGCACGGCGCCGGCCGGGAGGCCCGCCGGGCGCACGGCTCCAGGCTGCTGTACACCGTCGCGCCGCCGAGCCGCGGATCCACCGGGTCGATCTTCGCGAGGGCCGCCTCCTCGGCGTGCACGACGGGATCGTCGCCCTCCCGGGAGTACCCGCGGGCGAGCTCCGTGCCGTCGGCTGTCACCACCACCGCCCCCACGCTGAACGCGGTCCGCGACGGCGGGCACCGCTCCGCCAGGTCGCAGGCGAGCGCCAGCCAGTGCCGGTCGGCGGGCGAGGCGACGCCTCCGGCGCCGGGTGCGGTCGGCTCGTAGCGCGTGAGGACGACGTCCTCGATCCGCCGGGTCTCCACCAGCCGCAGCCGCCCGCCCTGGTACGCGCCCGGCCCGAACAGCCGGGGCGCGTCCGGGTCGCCCACGAAGAGCGGGGCGAGCACGAGCTGGAGTTCGTCGGCGAGCTCCTGCTGGAGCAGCTGGGTGTGGACGGTGCCACCGCCCTCGACCATGACCCGCCGTACGCCCCGCACGTCGTGCAGGTGTTCCAGCAGCCGCCGCCAGTCGAGTTCGGGGCCCAGCGGGACGACGTCGGCGGCGAGGCCCGCGCCCCGGGCGCGTTCGGCGCCCCGGTCGGTCGTGTAGAGGACCTTCTCGCCGCCGGTGTGCCAGAAGTTCGCCGCCGGATCCAGCTCGCCCGTCCCGCTCACGGTGACCTTGAGGGGGTACTCCGGGCGGCCGGCGGCGACCCGGGCGGCCCGGCGCCCGGGCGAGTTCACCAGCAGCCTGGGGTTGTCGGCGCGGATGGTGCCGGCGCCGATCAGGATCGCGTCCACGGAGGCCCGTACCTCGTCGACCCGGTCGAAGTCGGCGGGGCTGGAGAGCAGCAGCCGCTCGGGGCCGGTGTCGTCGAGGCAGCCGTCGAGGGAGACGGCGGCGGACAGCAGGACGTACGGGAACGGCATCGACGCGCTCACTCTCGGCGGCGGGGCGGGGTGGATTCGGCGGGTACGGCGGGTACGGCGGGCGGGCCGGGCTTGTGACGGGGACCCTTGGTTCAAGTTTGAAACAAACCTACACTGGCGGCATGACGACCCGCTGGCTCACCCCCGAGGAGCAGCGCGCCTGGCGCGCGTACATGGCCGCCACCCTGCTCGTGGAGGACACGCTCGACCGGCAGCTCCAGCAGGAGGCCGGCATGCCGCACATGTACTACTCCATCCTGTCGACGCTCTCCGAGTCACCCGAGCGGCGGCTGCGCATGACGGACCTCGCCGAGCGGCTGAAGATCACCCGCAGCCGGCTGACGTACGCGGTGACACGGCTGGAGAAGGACGGCCTGGTGGCGCGCGAGGGCTGCCCGTCGGACCGGCGGGGCAGCATCGCGGCTCTGACCGATGCGGGCATGTCGGTGCTGGAGCGGGCGGCGCCCGGGCACGTCGAGACCGTGCGCGCGACCCTCTTCGACCACCTCACCCCGGACCAGGTGCGCCAGCTGGAGGAGATCTTCACGGGGGTCACGGGTGCGCTCCAGGGCGACTCGGCGGGCGGGGCGCCGGACGACGTGCCGTGGCGTCGCCGCTCGGGCACCCCGAAGCCGCCGTGCCGGTGACGGACGGCCGAAGAACCACTCCCTCGTTGCTTTAACTTTCAAGCGTGGGTTAGGGTCAGGATCTCAAGGTTCTGCTTCAAATCTGAAGCAGATGTCCCTCCGGATACGGAGAGCCCGCATGCCCGACTTCCCCGCCGCCACCCAGCGCTCCCGCGTCCGGGTCCCGCTGCGCTTCCACGACGGCTACGGCGTCGACGCCGAACTGGTGACCTTCCACGGCCTGACCGACGGCCAGGAGCACGTCGCGATCGTCCTCGGCGACCCGGCGCCCGGCACCACTCCGCTGGTCCGTCTGCATTCCGAGTGCCTGACCGGTGACGTCTTCGGCTCCGCCCGCTGCGACTGCGGTCCCCAGCTGCGTGAGGCCGTCGAACGCATCGCCGAGCGCGGCGGCGTGCTGCTCTACCTCCGCCAGGAGGGCCGCGGCATCGGCCTCTACAACAAGCTCGACGCGTACGCCCTCCAGGACCAGGGCCTCGACACCTACGAGGCGAACACCGCCCTCGGCCTGCCCGAGGACGCCCGCGACTACACGGCGGCGGCCCAGATGCTGCGGGCCCTGGGCGTCAAGGAGCTGGACCTGCTCTCCAACAACCCCGACAAGGCCGACCAGCTCCGCTCCCTGGGCACCGTCGTCCGCGAACGCGTCCCCACGGGCGTCTTCACCACCCCGCACAACGTCCGCTACCTCCGCGCGAAGGTCCTCCAGACCCAGCACACCCTGCCGCTGGGGGAACTGTCGGGCCGCTCGGAACTGCCGGAACTCCCGAAACGAAACGCGGGCTGAGCCCCACACACGAAGATGGTCAGCCGTGCGCCCGGGCGGTCAGATAGGGGTCCCGCCGGAGCACTTCACGGCTGCCGAGGAGGGTACCGACGACCAGGCCGGCGGCGGGCAGCAGCAGCGCCGCGGCGACCCACACCGGTCCGGGGAGAGCATCCGTACGGGCGATGGGCAGGCCGAGCACGTCACTGAGCGGGCCGGCCAGGACGACGGACAGGCCGGTGCCGCCGATCGCACCGACCAGGCCCGCCACCCCACCGGACAGCACGGCCTCGCCGAGCAGGATCCGGCGCAGCTCGGGCCTGCCGGAACCGAGGATCCGCAGGATGGCGAACTGGCTGAGCCGCGCCCGCGTGCTGTCCGCGGCCCGGACGGCACCCAGCACGATGGCGCCCAGTGCCAGCGCCAGGACCGCGACCCGCATCGCGAGATCGGCCGCGCCGAACAGACCGGGCAGGTTGCGGACCCGGTCGGACACCGGAGACGCGGAGAATCCGTCCTCCTGAAGTGCCCTGGTGACGGCGGCCACCTGCTTCTGGTGCCCGACCACCACGACCGCGGACTGCGCCCCCTCCCTGTCCTGGAAGACCGCCGGCTGCTGCCCGGCGTGGGCCGCCGCCAGCAGCGCGGCGGTGTCCTGCGAGAGGTAGGCGACGCCGGGTCCGTCGGCCTGCCAGGCCGGGTCGTACAGCGCGACGATTCTTAGTGTCACGACAGCGGTGGTGCCGGACGCGGCTCCCGTCGCCTTGGTGTACCCGAAGGCCACGGACCGGCCGAGAAGCGGGGCGAAGTCGGTTCCCTGCGCGGTGGCGGGGAGCACGACCTCGTCCGGACCGAGCTCCGCGGGGATCCCGCCCTCGGTGACCGGCAGGTCGTCGCCCGGTGTCAGAGTGTGGCTGATCAGGTCGTACGTCCCCTCCTCCTCGGCGTACAGCGCGGAGGAGTAGTCGGCGACGACCCGACGGACGCCGGGGAGGTGCAGGGCGTCCCGCAGGGCGGACCGGGTGAGTGGACGGACCGAGGCGTCGCCCTCGAACGAGCTGAGCTCGATCTGAGTGAGTCCGCCCGACCCCAGCACGTCCCGTTCCACGGCCCCGGAGGCACCGGCCACCACACCGGCGGAGGCGGTCAGCAGCGCGGCCAGGAAGGTGAGGGTGGGCAGCGTCCTGCGCAGGGAGCGGCCGTCACGCGTCCAGGTGTAGAGACTCCAGCGGCTCATCCGAGGTTCCCCTGACGCGCGTTCTCATCATGTGCGTTCTC
The DNA here is from genome assembly GCF_042735715.1 of Streptomyces sp. NPDC059582. Classification (NCBI taxonomy): domain Bacteria; kingdom Bacillati; phylum Actinomycetota; class Actinomycetes; order Kitasatosporales; family Streptomycetaceae; genus Streptomyces; species Streptomyces sp. NPDC059582. Next base: position 211,777 of record NZ_JBHWCC010000005.1, on the reverse strand, counting down.
TTCGCGCGCGTGCCCCCTCAGGGTGTCCTCCGCGCCGGCGCTCGACAGCACTCCCCCGTCGAGCACGTACCGTCGGTCGCAGGTCTCGGAGACCGCCCGGTCGTGGGTGACGAGCAGCACGGCCGCGCCCCGCTCGGCACACGAACGCAGGGCCCCCGTCACGGAGTTCGCGGTCTTCGGGTCGAGGCCGGAGGTCGGCTCGTCGGCGAGGATGAGCACCGGCTGCTTCACGGCCGCGCGGGCCACGGCGACACGTTGCCGTTGGCCACCGGAGAGTTCGGTGACCCGGGAATCGGACAGGTGCTCCATGCCGAGGTCGCCGAGCAGGGCGCGGGCCGTGGTGCGGTGCCGGGCGAGACGGGGTCCGAAGGCGGCGGCGACGTTCTCCCAGGCGTTGAGGAACGTCAGCAGTCCGAGATCCTGCAGGACGATGCCGATCGAGCGCCGCCGCAGCAGGTCCCGGTCGGCGGGGAGCAGGGCGCCGGTGTCCGTGCCGGTGATGTGCAGGGAGCCCGCGGTCGGCGACAGGATCAGTCCGAGGACCGCGAGCAGGGTGCTCTTGCCCGATCCCGAGGGACCCTCGACGGCCGCCATCACTCCGCCTTCCAGAGTGATGTCCGCACGGGTCAGTCCACCGCCGGACGCATAGATGAAGGCCAGCCCTTCGGCCACGACTGCGGGTGGGGCGGCGAGTGGAGAGGCGGGTGGAGAGGCGGTGTTCATGGGCCCGGTGTCCTTGCGTCGTGGGGGAATCGCTGGTGTGAGAGGAATCGAGCGGCAGCCGTGAGGACGGTTCACGCGAGGAGGTAGTACGCGGCCCTGGTCGCGTCCGCGGAGGCGACACCACCGGGTGAGGCGGCGTACAGATCCGGGAAATCCGGGTCGCGGTAACGCTCCAGCAGGCGGGGAAGCTCCGCCCACCACGACTGCGGAATGGTCTGATCCGCGGCGAGGGCTGCCTGAACCGCGTCGGAGGCGGTGAGCAGGTCGCCTTCGCGCAGCGCCTTCCTGGCCTGGCCGATGAGGTCGGTCCCCGCGGTGAGCCGCTTCGCCTGGGTCTCGCAGCCGGCGTCGGCGAGTACCGCCACGAGGTGCAGCGAACGGGACGAGAGCGTCGCGCCCTCGTCCGCGGGCAGCTCTACGGAAGTGCGCCGGCAGCCCCGGCCGAACTCGGCACGGGCCGCCATGGCTCCGTGCCAGCCGCGCTGGTTCTCCGGGGTCAGGCTGGCCGGCACGGTCAGTTCGGCCGCTTCCGCCACGCCCTTCCCGGCCTGTGGTCCACAGGTGAGGGACAGCCGATGACATGTCATGGCGAGCAGCACCCGGTCGGACGGGTCCAGGCCCGGGTCCGACCCCAGCCGCCGCAGCCGCTTCCTCAGCCAGTTCGGCGTGTGCTCCTGCCGGGCGCCGGCGGTAAGGGCCCGCGCGGCGTTGTACGTAGCGGTGAGTGTGCCCAGCTGGGCCGGGGACTTGGCGACGAGACCGTCGGCCCGGATGCTTCCCACCGCCACGGGAAGGGGCGCGGACGTGTCGGCGGCACCGAGGACGAGCGCCCGCCGGACCACCCACCGTGTCTGGGTGTCGGGGTCGTTCAGCGAGGGCAGCAGACAGGAACGCGCCTGCCGTGTCAGCCGATGGCTCAAGAGGGTCAGCGCTGCCCGCTGGATGGGGTCGAGGCCCCCGCAGTCGGCATCCGCGAGTACGGCGGCGGCGCGCAGCACCCGCGTGGCACGAGCGCCCACGTCGACGTCCCGCAACGCCTCGACGGCGTAGAGCACCGGTACGGGCTGGTCGACGCGAGCGGCGTCCGCCGCGAGCCGGTCCAGGGTCGCGCGGGACACCTCGTCGTCGCGGCCCAGACAGGTCACCGTGTGGAGGAAGGCGGCCCGTGTCGCCAGCGAGGTCGGGGCGTCGTCCGCCTTGTCCGGCACCCGCAGATAGGCGAGCGCCTCGCTCCCGGCGCGCTCCCGAAGTCCGGCCCGGTCCAGCACTGTTGCCGCGTCGGCCGTCCTGGAGCCCGCCAGCGACAGACACACGTAGTGCGCCTGCCAGGCCGGGCTGTCCAGGCGGTCGGTGCGGGCGAGTTCTACCAGGGCCTCCGGCCGGATTTCGGGTACCGGCCGGTCCGTCCGGCTGCCCGTGGGAAGCGCGGCCTCGAGACGGCCGTACGCGGTCGGATACAGCGCGGGGTCGCGTCCGACCTCGGCGCGGGTGGCCCGTACCAGATCGTTCGCTCCGCGCAGGGCGTCGAGCTGCTCGGCCAGGTCGCCGCCGGGCCGGTCGGGCCGGTCCACCGGCCCGCCACCGACCAGTGAGACACCCAGGGCCGCGGCGGCGATCATCACCGCCGCGGCCGCGAGCACCCGGCTGCGGCGGCCCCCGGTGTGCTCCTGGAGGAGGCTGTTGTTCATGCGGTACCTCATACGCTGAGCGGGGCCACACCCACGTGTGGCCCCGCGGCACGGCGGATGGTCGGTCAGTCGTTGGCGCAGGCCGAAGCGAACGCCTTGACACCGGACTTGAAGGCACCGCCGTCGGAACAGGTGGTGACGCTCGTGTTGATCGAGCCACCCGGATCGGCGATGCCGCTGATGTCGGCGATCCAGGTGTTCTGGTTGGTCCAGCTGACCTGACGGGTGTTCTCACTCACCTGCGTGCCGCTCGGGCTGAGCGCGAGAGTGGCCTGCCAGCCGTTGGCCTTCACCGTCGCCGTATTGGTGATCTTGCTGACGTTGTACTTCACGCCGCCCTTCTTGGCCTTGGTCGAGGTCTTGAAGGAGCACTTGTCGGCATAGGCGTTGCACTGCCAGGCCGAGACCTCGACCTTCGCGCCGGTGCCGGGCAACGGCGTCGACCCGGAGTCGGAGATGGCCGAGGTCGGCACGGCCGCCCCCGCCATCAGCACCCCGACGAGCCCTGTGGTCAGCAGGGTCTTCTTCACTTGCCCCTCCTCGTATGCGTACTGCCCCCAACCGGGTGACGGACTGTACGTGTTGCGCAATACGAGCAGAGCGACTGAAAAGTGCCGTATAAGTACGATCGATGCCACGGAAGAAACGGACCGCCTGACCGACGCGGTCACACGCACCGTATGACCCGACCCCGCAGCCTCGGCGCGGACGGTCCCCGACGGCGTCCTGCGGGCTCGTTCGTTCCCGGCCACGGACGACCGGCCGAGTTCACACCTGAGTGGTACATGCCCCGGGCACGTCTGTTCACGCGACCCCGGAAACACCGCAGCGCCCGGGCCGACCGAAGCCGACCCGGACGCTGCGCGGCAGGTCAGAGGGAACACCCTCTGCCTACACCCCGTAGGCCCTGTGGGACTCGAACCCACAACCAATGGATTAAAAGTCCACTGCTCTGCCAATTGAGCTAAGGGCCCAGGCGATGTTGCCTCCCCGAGCATAGCCGGACGTGGCCGAGTCTCCGATCGGGTATCGGGGACCCGGCCGCGTCGGACGGCGTGGCGGCGCCGTCGGGGGTCGGGAGTGTCACGGATCGACCGGTTCGGGGGCACCCTTGCGAGACGCCTCGCGGGCGATCGTGCGGCTGTGCTCGGGGTTGAGGAACCAGTGCCGGGCCGACGCCAGCCACCAGGTCGCGGCGAAGCCCAGGACGACCAGGACGGCGACGGGGGCGTAGTTGAAGGTCTCCCAGGTGACCGGGGCGACCTGCGGGAGCATGAAGAGGACCGTGATGACGGCGACCCACGCCACCGCCACCACGCCGATCAGCCGCGACCAGCGGCCCAGATGCCACGGCCCCCGCTCGAACGCCTCGCCCTTGCGCAGCCGCAGCAGGGTCGGGACGACGTAGGCGATGTAGAGGCCGATCACGGCGATCGAGGTCACCGCCGCGTAGGCCGTCACGTTGATCAGATACGGCAGGCCGAGCACCAGCGCGCCGACCGCCGCCAGCCAGACCGCCGCGACGGGCGTGCGGGTGCGGGGGCTGACGGAGTGCCAGACGTGCGAGAAGGGGAGGGCGCCGTCGCGCGAGAAGGCGTAGATCATGCGGCTGTTGGCGGTCACCGAGGCCATTCCGCAGAAGAGCTGCGCGCCGATCACGACCAGCAGGAGCAGCTTTCCGGCCGTCGCGCCCAGCGCGTCGAGGAGGATCTGGGCGGGCGGCGCGCCGGTGGGCGAGGCGAGCTGGTCGTCGTAGGACTGGATGGCGAAGGTGAAGCCCAGCAGGAGGACGAAGCCCGCGATCCAGGACGTCCAGATCGAGCGGACGATGCCTTTCGGCCCGGCCGTGGACGCGTCGTGCGTCTCCTCCGTCATATGGGCGGAGGCGTCATAACCGGTGAAGGTGTACTGCGCCATCAGCAGGCCCAGCAGGACGACGTACACGCCGCTGCCCCAGCCCGTGTTGTTCACGAACTGCGTGAACACGAAGGACGCCGACTGGTGCTGGTCCGGTACGAAGGTCAGCGCGCCGACGATGACGGCCACGCCCAGCACGTGCCACCACACGCTGACGCTGTTCAGCAGCGCGACGATGCCTACGCCGAAGGTGTTCAGCAGGCCGTGCAGCAGCAGGATCGCGGCGAAGAGCAGGACCGTGCGGCCCGGCGTCACCTCGAAGTCGAACTGGAGATTGAGATAGGCGCCGAGGAACGAGGCCGCGCCGAAGTCGATGCCCGCCGTCACCGCCACCTGGCCCAGCACGTTGAACCAGCCCGTGAACCAGGCCCAGGCCGCCGCCGTGCGCGCGGGAGCCAGCCGGTGCGCCCAGAAGTACAGGCCCGCCGACGTCGGGTACGCCGAACAGATCTCGGCCATCGACAGGCCGACGAAGAGGGTCATCAGACCGACGGCCACCCAGCCCCAGGTGATCACGGCCGGGCCGCCCGTGTTCATCCCGAAGAGGTAGAGGGTCAGACAGCCGGACAGAACGGAGATGATGGTGAAGGAGACCGCGTAGTTGGAGAACGCCGACATACGGCGGGCGAGGACCTGGGTGTAACCGAGCTGGGCCAGCCGTTCCTCGTCCGAGAGCCCACTCGTCTTGACGTCATCTGTCATGTCCCCAGCGATTCCCTCACCGGGGACATGACATGCGTGCCTCGATGGCTAGAAAATGCCCTTGTATACGCCCCAGCCGCTGGCGATCTTCGTACGCGGGCCGAAGGACCCCTTGCCCGTGCCGTCGTTGCGGTACAGAACGCCCGCGGTGTCCCGCGAGACGATGTCGCCCCGGCCGTCGCCGCTGATGTCGCCGACGCCGACGACGGCGTTGTACGAACCGCCCCAGGCGGCGACGATCTTCACACGGGCCGAGAAGGTGCCCTTGCCGGTCCCGTCGTACCGGTACAGCGCGTTGGCCTTGTCCTGGGCGAGCAGGTCACCGACGCCGTCACCGTTGAAGTCGCCGACACCGACGATCTTCTTGTAGCCCTTCCAGTCGTCGTAGAGCTTCACCCGGGAGGAGAGCTTGCCGGCGCTGTCGGACCGGTAGAGGTAGACCGTGCCGGTGGAGGCGCTGCGGACGATCAGGTCCGGGCGGCCGTCCTTGGTGACGTCACCGGGCGAGGTCAGGACGTCGTACTGGTTCCAGCCGGTGCCGAGCGACACATGGCTGCTCGACGGGGTGTACGAACCGCCGCAGCGGCCGAGGTAACGGCGCAGTTCCCCGTTCGGCATCCGGATCAGGGTCTCGGCGCACCGGTCGCCGGTCATGTCGCCGAAGGGAACGGCCACGGTCGCGGCGGGCCAGCCGGAGGCGGAGACCGCCCCGCCCACGGTGCCGTTGCCGGGGGAGTAGCGCACGCCCAGACGTCCCGAGGAGTCGAGCGTGACCAGGTCGCCGTAGCCGTAGCCGCCCACGTCGTGGTGGACCGGCAGGGCGCCGGAGAGCACGATCGAGCCACTGGTGCGGAACGTGCCGGTGCCCTCGGTCGCCGTGGCGGTCAGGCTCCAGGTGTAGCGGCCGTTGTTCGGGGTCGCCCCCGCGTCCGTCGTTCCCTTCCAGCCCGCGTCGGGGGCCGTTCCGGTGCCGGACTGGGTGTGCACCGTACGACCCAGGACGTCCTTCACGGTGAAGGTCCACGTGGTCGGCTTGTTCAGCTGCCAGGTGCTGTTCCACCAGTCGTCCCGCACCGCGACGGTGCCGTCGTCGACCTCGGCCTCGATCAGGGCCAGCGGCTGGGACGGCACTCCGCTCTGCACCACGTGCAGCGTGTGGTCCGCGTCCGCGTACGCGATGTCGCCGCCGAACTTGTCCACCGACCACGTCAGCCGCCGCTGGTCGGCGGTGTTCCCGGCCGGCAGGTCGGCGATCTCGCGCGGGTCCGCCGCCGTACCGGTGTGGAAGTCGGTGAGCAGCAGCTTTCCGGCCGTACGGTCGTGCCGGACGAGGTAGCCGTCGCCGACGAGGACGGGCCCGGACGGCACGGTGACGTTCTTCCTGGCCGTACGGTCGTACACGCCCGCCGCCCCCGTGGGCCCGCAGTTCCAGTAGACCCAGCGGCCCACCACCTGGAGCTCCTTGACCGTGCAGGGCGCGCCGGTGGCGAGGGTCTCTACCGTCTTCTTCTGCTCCAGGTCGTAGGCGGTGACGGTGCCGTTGCCGGTCCCCGGCGCGTACAGCCGCGAGCCCCACACGGAGGCGGCGGTGACCGAGCGGGTCAGGCGCACCTGCTGCGTGCGGTAGCGCTGCCCCACGTCCACGTACTGCTTGCCGGTCGAGGCCGCGTCGTAGACGAAGTAGCGGCCCGTGATGTCGACGAAGTGGCCGCCCGTGACGAGGGGTTCGGTGCCGTGGTAGCCGGTGCGGCTGAGCCGGACCTGAGCGCGTTCCTGGCCCTCCGCGCCCTCGGAGTCGCCGAAGAAGACGCCGACGTTCCCGCTGCCGCCCGCCCGCAGCGCCGTGCAGAAGCCCTCGTCGCAGGCGACCCGCTGGAGGTGCGCGCCGTTCGCGAACGTGCCGGCGTAGCCGCGGGTGTCCCGCTCGCCCGCCACGGTGCCGTCGGCCGAGACGGCCCGGTTGGTGACGTAGGGATCGCCGCTCGGTGCGTTCTCCACCGTCGTGAGGACGCCGCCGGCGTAGTCGACCGCCCACACCCCGGCGGTCTGCAGGGGCATGGGGGTGCTGTCCGCGGCCGCCGGGCCCGCGGTGGTCAGGGAGCCGGCGCCGAGGGCGGCCAGGCTGGTCAGGGTGAAAGCGATCCGGACGCGCCGGGGCGCGGTGGAGCGTGTGCGTACACGCCGAGACAAGGGTCCCTCCCCAGGGATACGAGAACGCCATGGCGGCCGGAGGTCGGTCCCTCCACACCCACGGCGCGCGACGTGGCCGAGACCCCCTCCGTCGCGCCCCACCATGCCCGTTCGAGTCAACGGATCTTAACAACCGTCACACGTTCGACGGAATGCGCGAAGGGCCCGTACGACCGGAGTCGTACGGGCCCTTCGCGGATGGATCAGCCGATGTCAGCCGTTGCGCTTCCAGCGCGGCTTGTCGTCACGGCGGCCGAAGGAGGACGAGCCGGAACCGGAACCCGTGCCGGTGCCGCTGCCGCGGTGCTCGTCACGACGGCCGTAGGGGCGGTCGTGGCCGGCGGAGCGGAAGCCGGGGCGGTCGTCGCGGCGGTCGCGGTTGAAGGGGCGGTCGCTGCCACGGTGACCGGTGCGCTCGTCACGGCGGAAGCCGGGGCGGTCGTCACGGCGGTCGAAGGAGCGGCCGCCACGGTCGTTGTTGTCCCGGCGTTCGAACCCACGGTCACGGTCACGGTCCCCACCGCCGCCGAAGGAGCGGCCACCGCGGTCGTCACGACGGTCGTCACGACGGAAACCGCCACGGTCGTCACGACGGTCACCGCGGTCACGGTTGAAGCCACCACGGTCGTCACGGCGCTCGAAGGAACGGCCGCCACGGTCGTTGTTGTCCCGGCGGTCGTCACGACGGTCGTCACGACGGAAGCCGCCGCGGTCGTCACGACGGTCACCGCGGTCACGGTTGAAGCCACCACGGTCGTCACGACGCTCGAAGGAACGGCCGCCACGGTCGTTGTTGTCCCGGCGGTCGTCACGACGGAAGCCGCCACGGTCGTCACGACGGTCACCGCGGTCACGGTTGAAGCCACCACGGTCGTCACGACGCTCGTACGAGGACGAGGACGAGGTCCGCTCCTCGCGCTCGGCCCGGTCGACGTCCTGCGCCGCCGGCTGCTCCGGCACCGAGACCTCGGCGACGGACTGCGACGCCTCGGCCTGCGCCTCGGCGACCGCGGCCTCCGGGTCCTCGCCGCGCTCGCGGGCGGCCCGGGCGACCAGGCGGTCGGACTCCTCGCGCAGCTCGCTCGCGCGGCGCTGCGCCCGCTCCAGCTCCTTGGTGAGCTGGGCGACCTCGCGCTCGGCCTGCTGAGCCGCGTTGCCCGCGGACTCGGCCTGGACCTCGGTCATCGAGCGGGCGCCGGTGATCTCGGCGACCTCCGGCTCGAAGGCGGCACCGCCCTGGATGATGTGGCGCCCGGCGTCGACACCGGCGTCCTCCATGAGGCGGAAGATCTGGCGGCGCTGGTGCGGCAGGGACAGCGACACGACGGTGCCGGAGCGGCCCGCGCGAGCGGTACGGCCGGAACGGTGCAGGTAGTCCTTGTGGTCACCGGCGGGGTCCACGTTCAGCACCAGGTCGATGCCGTCGACGTGGATACCGCGGGCGGCGACGTCGGTCGCGACGAGCGCGTTGACGTAGCCGTCCTTGAAGTCCGCCAGCGTCCGGGTCCGGGCGCCCTGCGTCATACCGCCGTGCAGCGCGTCGGCCTTCACACCGGCGTCGCGCAGCTGCTCGGCGATGCGGTCGGCGCCCAGCTGGGTGCGGACGAAGATGATCGTGCGGCCCTTGCGGGAGGCGATCGCGGCGGTGACCGGCGCCTTGTCCTTGGGCTTCACGATGAAGATGTGGTGCGACATGGTCGTGACGTTGCCCTGGGCGCTGTCGACCTCGTGCGTGACCGGGTTGGTCAGGTAGCGCTTGACCAGCGTGGAGATCTCGTTCTCCATCGTGGCCGAGAACAGCATGCGCTGGCCGCCCGCCGGGACCTGGTCGAGCAGCTCGGTGACCTCGGGCAGGAAGCCCAGGTCCGACATCTGGTCGGCCTCGTCGAGGACGGCGATCTGGGTGTTCTCCAGGGAGCAGGCGCCGCGGTTGATGATGTCGCGCAGACGGCCCGGGGTGGCGACGAGGACGTCGACGCCGCGCTCCAGGGCGTAGATCTGGTTGCCCATCGACGTGCCGCCGCAGACGACCTTCATCTTGAGGCCGAGGACGTCGCCGTAGGGCTGAAGCGCGTCGGCGACCTGCATGGCCAGCTCACGCGTCGGCGTGAGGATGACGGCGCGCGGCTTCTTCTTCTCGGTGCGGCCGCCGGCGAGCTGCGCCAGGGCCGGCAGACCGAAGGAGAGGGTCTTGCCGGAGCCGGTGCGGCCACGGCCGAGGATGTCCTTGCCGGCCAGGGCGTCCGGGATGGTCGCGGCCTGGATCGGGAAGGGGGTGGTCACGCCGTTCTGGGCGAGCTTGCGGACGACGCCCTCGGGGAGGCCGAGGTCCGCGAAGGTGAGCTGCGGGGCCTCGGTCGTCGTCTCGGTCTCGGCGACCGTCTCGACGGCCGCCTCGATGTGCTCGTCGTTGTCGCCGTTCTCGGGCACGACGACGTGATCAGTACTGGAAATGGACATGCGAATGCGAAACCTTCCGGAGTCTCGTCGGCACGCGCCCGTCAACTCCGTGATTCGCATTACGACCGCCTCAATGCGGTCCGCCACGGCAAGGGAGAGTACGCGCCACACGGCGCGCTCTGCGTTGGCGCCGGGCAAATGGGATCAAACGATCTACCACCATACGCACCCTCCACCACCCAAGGCAAATCCGACCCCATAACCGCAGGTCACGAACGCTTCCCGGCCTTGGAAACCATGGCCGTCACGGCGCCGGCCACCCCGCCTCGGGCGCCGGTTCCCGCTGCACCAGCTGCGGTCCGGTCTCCTCGTGGGCGGACGACGACGGCTCCGCGACCGTCGGGTCCGGCGGTGTCGGCGGCTGCGGCGACGGATCCGGCGGCTCCGGCGGCGCGGTGGTGCCCGGCGGCGGGCTCGGCTGGGCCCCCGTCGGCGACGGCCGGCCCGGCTTCACGGTCTGTCCCGGTCCCGCGGGCGCCGACGCGCTCGCGCTCGCACCGGCGCCCGCCGACCGCGAGGCCGACGGCGAAGCCGAGTCCCCGTCCTCGCCCTTGCCGTCCTTGCCCTGCCCGTGCCCGTGACCGGGCGCCGCTCCGCCGTACCCGGCGCCGCCGCCCGGACCGCCCTGCCCTCCGCCCGCGGCCCCGCCGCCCCGCTCCCCCGCCGAGTGCGACGGCCTGGCCTGGCTTCCGTCGTCGTCACCCACGCTCATGCAGCCGGCGGCGGCGGCCACGGCCAGGACCGTCACGGCCAGGCGGACGGGTACGTACAAGGGGCGCACGGGAGCCACCTCCGGGTGGACGAAGAAGTCAACGTGCCCAACTCCCGCCGCCCGCATGAGGACACGCGCCGGGCCGCCGTACCCTGGCGCGTCCGGTCAGCCGTAGCCGAGCGCGTGCAGCCGCTCGTCGTCGATGCCGAAGTGATGGGCGATCTCGTGCACCACCGTCACCTCGGTCTCCGCGACAACGTCCTGCCTCGTGTCGCACATCCTGAGCGTGGGCCCCCGGTAGATCGTGATCCGGTCCGGCAGCACACCCGCGTACCACTCGCCGCGGTCCGTGAGCGGGGTGCCCTCGTAGAGCCCGAGCAGCTCGGGGTCGTCGGCGGGCGGTTCGTCCTCGACGAACACCGCGACGTTGTCCATCAGCCGGGTCAGCTCCGGCGGGATCCGGTCGAGCGCCTCGGCGACCAGTTCCTCGAAGTCCTCGCGCGTCATCTCCAGCACAGGCCCATTGTCCGGCACGGCGGCCCCGTGGGCCCGACGCGTGTCCGGTACGGCGGCCACCCGGGCCCGAGGCGAGAGTCGTGCGACCGTCCGCATACCCGACCGGGGACTTGGGCATACGCGACCAATGGTTCGCGTCCCCGTCCGCGCCCGAGTCCCCGTCGCCGCCCTGAACCGCATACGCAGAGCGCCCCACGCCCTCGCCCGCCGCCGCCGATCCGTCCGCCGCACCCGGCCGGCGGTCGAGCTCATGCCCCGGCCGCGCCCCTGGGTCCGCGCCTTGGGCCTGGTGACCGTGGTCCTCGCCGGTGCCTGGCTGGGACTGCTGACCGTCGGGAACGTACGGGTGCCGGTGGGTCCCATGGACACCACGATGACCCTGCGCCCCTCCCTCACCGGCGGCACGAAGATCAACATCTCACCGCTGGGCGCGCTCAGCCTGGACAGCCATGTCGCCCCCGTCCGGCTGGACGTGAACGTCGACCAGCTCGACCCGGTCCGCGCCCAGGCCCTGGTGGACCACCCCGAGCGCATCACCGGCCTCCAGGACGAGGTGACCCGGGACGTCGAGCACGGCACGTTCGACCTGGCCGTACGCTCCTGCGTCGCCGTCGTCACCGGCGCCACCACGCTCGGCCTCGCGGTCTACCGCCGTCCCCGCCGCGCCCTCGCGGCCGGTGGACTGGCCCTGGCCCTGCTCGCGGCCTCCGGCGGGACGGCGTACGCCACCTGGAAGCCCCAGTCGGTCCTGGAGCCGAGGTTCTCGGGTCTGCTGTCCTCCGCGCCCTCCCTGGTGGGCAACGCGCGCAGCATCGTCACCGAGTTCGACGTCTACCAGCAGGAGTTGGCCCGCCTGGTGACGAACGTGACGAAGCTCTACGACGTCACGTCCACGTTGCCCGCCTACTCGCCGGACCCGAGCACCATCCGGGTCCTGCACGTCTCCGACATCCATCTCAACCCGGCGAGCTGGAAGATCATCGCGTCGCTGGTGGATCAGTACAAGGTCGACGTGATCGTCGACTCCGGCGACACCATGGACCACGGCACGGCGGCGGAGAACCGCTTCCTGGACCCGATCTCCGACCTCGGCGCCCCCTACGTCTGGGTCCGCGGCAACCACGACTCGCTCCTCACCCAGCGCTATCTGGAGGGCATGAAGAACGTGCACGTCCTCGACGACGGGCGGGCCGAGACCGTCGCGGGCCTGCGCTTCGCGGGCATCGGCGACCCGCAGTTCACGCCCGACCGCTCGACGCAGCCGGGCGGCGACTCGGTCGAGTACCTGGCGGGCGCCCGACTGGCCTCGGCCCTGCGCGACCAGAAGACGGCCGGCACGCCGGCCGACGTGGCCATCGCCCACGAGCCGTTCGCGGCGCGCCTGACGGACGGCGAGGTGCCGCTCGCGCTGGCCGGCCATCTGCACCACGAGGGGACCGAGGTCATGAAGAACGGCACCCGGCTCCGCATCGAGGGCTCGACGGGCGGCAGCGGGCTGCGGGCCGTGGAGGACACCTACCCGGACCCGATCCAGGCCTCGATCCTCTACTTCGACCGCGACACCCGGCGCCTTCAGGCCTGGGACGAGATCGAACTCGGCGGCCTGGGGCTGACCACTGCGGAGGTCAGCCGCCATCTCCCGGAGGAGAACCAACCGGGGGCACCCCAGTCGCCCAGCCCGTCCGCGACCCCCTCCACCGCCGCCCCGTAAACCGTTTTGGCGATACCTCCCGCCATCCCATATGCTTCTCACGTCCCCGACGCGCTGAGAAGCGCCCAGGCGGGCCGATAGCCCTCATCGTCTAGCGGCCTAGGACGCCGCCCTTTCAAGGCGGTAGCACGGGTTCGAATCCCGTTGGGGGCACGCAGTACGGTGTGCGACACTTACGTTCGCTGGTTCGCACACAACAGCTTGGTCCTGTGGAGCAGTTTGGAGTGCTCGCCACCCTGTCAAGGTGGAGGCCGCGGGTTCAAATCCCGTCAGGACCGCTGAGGTTTCCCCGGAAGCCTCGTGGCTGGGTAGCTCAGTTGGTACGAGCGATCGCCTGAAAAGCGATAGGTCGCCGGTTCGACCCCGGCCCCAGCCACAAGCCAGAAGCCCCATCCGTTCGGATGGGGCTTCTGTCGTACATCCCTGGTGGGCGTGGTGCTGAGGGGGCAGGGGCACGATGGTTCGGAGTCAGGCCAGGGCCGATCAGGACACCGAGTTGGAGAAGGTCCGGGCCCGGTACGGACTGCTCGCCGTCGTGGTCAGCAACCTCGCCATCGCCGGCGTCGCGGCCTTCGGCGTCTGGCGGCTCGACGGCGACAAGGCCGTGATCGTCGGCGTGCTCACCGCCGCGTTCACCGCGGTGAGCAGCATGACCACCGCCTACCTGGGCATCAAGGCCATCTCCAACACCGCCCGGTCCATCGCCCTCGGCGACGGACCGCGCCGGGACTCCGCACCGGCTCCCGCGTCCGCCCCCGCACCGGCTCCCGCGCCCCCGGAACAGCGCACCCCCTGACCTGCGCTCCCCGCCGTGGCCGAAGCCGCGGACGGGCCACGCGCAAGGCCGCGGACAGGGCGACGGCCACGCCACGTACAACGCCGGAGGCAAAAGGGTTCGCCACGGATTTCCCCGGGATGAGATCCTGGATCGCGTATGTCTACGCACCCTGCCCCCGCCCTCGGCGCCCTCGCCCCCCGCCTGACCGAGCTGACCCTGCGCGACGCGCACCGGCTCGGGCGCAGGCTCGAAGGCGCGCGCAAGATCCGTAAGCCGGAGGCCCGCGCCGCCGTCCTCGCCGAGATCGAGGCGGAGGTCGCGAACGCCGAGGAACGGATGGGCCGGCGGCGCGCCCGTGTCCCGGCCGTCAGCTATCCCGAGCAGCTTCCGGTCAGCCAGAAGAAGGACGAGATCGCGGCCGCCATCCGCGATCACCAGGTCGTCATCGTCGCCGGTGAGACCGGTTCCGGGAAGACCACGCAGATCCCCAAGATCTGTATGGAGCTGGGGCGTGGCGTGCGCGGCATGATCGGGCACACCCAGCCCCGCCGTATCGCCGCCCGTACCGTCGCCGAGCGGGTCGCCGAGGAACTGCGCACCCCGCTCGGGGAGGCGGTCGGCTGGAAGGTGCGCTTCACCGACCAGGTGAACCCGGACGCCACCTTCGTGAAGCTGATGACGGACGGCATCCTGCTGGCCGAGATCCAGACCGACCGTGAACTGCGCGCCTACGACACGATCATCATCGACGAGGCCCACGAGCGGTCCCTCAACATCGACTTCCTGCTCGGCTACCTCGCCCAGCTGCTGCCCAAGCGCCCCGACCTCAAGGTCGTCATCACCTCCGCGACCATCGACCCCGAGCGCTTCTCCCGGCACTTCGGCGACGCCCCGATCGTCGAGGTCAGCGGGCGTACCTATCCCGTCGAGGTGCGCTACCGCCCGCTCCTCGAAGAGGACTCCGAGGACGCCGACCGCGACCAGATCACCGCGATCTGCGACGCCGTGGAGGAGCTCCAGGGCGAGGGCAAGGGCGACATCCTGGTCTTCCTCTCCGGCGAGCGCGAGATCCGCGACACCGCGGACGCGCTGGTCAAGAAGAACTACCGGTTCACCGAGGTCCTGCCGCTCTACGCCCGGCTCTCGCACGCCGAGCAGCACCGCGTGTTCCAGCCCCACACCGGCCGCAGGATCGTTCTGGCGACCAACGTCGCCGAGACCTCGCTGACCGTGCCGGGCATCAAGTACGTCATCGACCCCGGCTTCGCCCGCATCTCCCGCTACAGCCACCGCACCAAGGTCCAGCGGCTGCCCATCGAGGCGGTCTCGCAGGCCAGCGCCAACCAGCGCAAGGGCCGCTGCGGCCGTACGTCCGACGGTGTCTGCATCCGGCTGTACTCCGAGGACGACTTCCTCGCCCGGCCGGAGTTCACGGACGCGGAGATCCTGCGGACGAACCTCGCCTCCGTCATCCTCCAGATGACCGCGGCCGGCCTCGGCGACATCGAGAAGTTCCCCTTCATCGACCCGCCGGACCACCGCAACATCCGCGACGGCGTCCAGCTGCTCCAGGAGCTGGGTGCCCTCGACCCGGCCCAGCAGGACGCGCGCAAGCGGCTCACCGACACCGGCCGCAAGCTCGCCCAGCTGCCCGTCGACCCGCGGCTGGCCCGCATGGTCCTGGAGGCCGACAAGAACGGCTGTGTCCGCGAGGTCATGGTCATAGCGGCGGCGCTCTCCATCCAGGACCCGCGCGAGCGACCGGCCGACAAGCAGACCCAGGCCGACCAGCAGCACGCCCGCTTCAAGGACGAGACGAGCGACTTCCTCGCCTACCTCAACCTCTGGCGCTACGTCCGCGAGCAGCAGAAGGAGCGGGGCTCCTCCGCCTTCCGCCGCATGTGCAAGCAGGAGTACCTCAACTTCCTGCGGATCCGCGAGTGGCAGGACATCTACAGCCAGCTCCGCACGGTCGCGAAGGGGATGGGGATCCATCTCAACGAGGACGACGCGCCCGGCCAGAGCGTCCATGTCTCCCTCCTCGCCGGCCTCCTCTCCCATGTCGGGATGAAGGACGTGAAGGAGACCGGGGGCGAGAGCGGGCGGAGCACGGGGAAGAACGAGTACCTGGGCGCCCGCAGCGCCAAGTTCGCGATCTTCCCCGGCTCGGCCCTCTTCAAGAAGCCCCCGCGCTTCGTGATGTCGGCGGAGCTGGTGGAGACGAGCCGCCTCTGGGCCCGCGTCAACGCGAGAATCGAGCCCGAGTGGGTCGAGCCGCTCGCCGAGCACCTCCTCAAGCGCACCTACAGCGAGCCGCACTGGGAGAAGGACCAGGCGGCGGTGATGGCGTACGAGAAGGTCACGCTGTACGGCGTACCGATCATCGCCCAGCGGAAGGTCAACTACGGGCGGATCGACCCGGAGACCTCCCGCGAACTTTTCATTCGCAACGCGCTCGTCGAGGGCGACTGGCGCACGCACCACAAGTTCTTCGCCGACAACCGCAAGCTGCTCACCGAGGTCGAGGAGCTGGAGCACCGCGCCCGGCGCCGGGACATCCTGGTCGACGACGACACGCTCTTCGACTTCTACGAGCAGCGGGTCCCCGAACACGTCGTGTCGGGCGCCCACTTCGACTCCTGGTGGAAGCACAAGCGGACCGAGCAGCCCGACTTCCTCGACTTCGAGCGGGCGATGCTCATCCGGGAGTCGGCGGAGGCGGTCACCAAGGCCGACTACCCGGACTCCTGGCGGCAGGGGCCGCTGAAGTTCCGCGTCACCTACCAGTTCGAGCCGGGCGCGGACGCCGACGGCGTGACCGTGCACATCCCGCTCCAGGTCCTCAACCAGGTCACGGACGAGGGCTTCGACTGGCAGATCCCGGGTCTGCGCGAGGACGTGGTCACCGAGCTGATCCGCTCCCTGCCGAAGCCGGTCCGCCGCCACTACGTGCCCGCGCCGAACTACGCGAAGGCGTTCCTGGACCGGGCGGTGCCCTTGCAGGAACCGCTGTCCACCACCATGGCCCGTGAGCTGAAGCGGATGGTCGGCGTCCCCTTCGAGGCCGAGGACTTCGACTGGGGCAGGGTCCCCGACCACTTGAAGATCACGTTCCGGATCGTCGACGAGCGGCGCCGCAAGCTCGCCGAGGACAAGGACCTGGAGAAGCTGAAGCTCCGGCTCAAGCCGAAGGCCCGCCAGGCCCTGTCCCAGGCCGCGGCGGCCACCGCCGAGCGCCAGGGCGGCGAGTCCCTGGAACGCAAGGGTCTGACCGACTGGAGCATCGGCACCCTCACCCGCGTCTTCGAGACCCGCCGCGCCGGCCAGCCGGTGAAGGCGTACCCGGCGCTGGTCGACGACGGACCGACGGCGAACACCGTCTCCGTACGTCTCTTCGACACGGAGGCGGAGCAGGCCGAGGCCATGTGGAAGGGCGCACGGCGGCTGATCCTGCGCAACATCCCGGTGAACCCGGCGAAGTTCGCCTCCGACAAGCTGACGAACGCCCAGAAACTCGCTCTGTCCGCGAACCCGCACGGCTCGATCCAGGCCCTGTTCGACGACTGCGCGATGGCGGCCGCGGACAAGCTGATCGCCGACTTCGGGGGCCCGGCGTGGGACGAGGAGTCGCACCGGAAGCTGTACGACAAGGTGCGAGCCGAGATCGTCGACACGACGGTCCGTACGGTCGGGCAGGTGCAGCAGGTACTGGCCGCCTGGCAGGCCTGTGAGCGCCGCCTGAAGGACGCGCGCAGCACCGCACTCGTGGCGAACCTCCAGGACGTACGCAAGCAGCTGGACGCCCTCGTGAAGCCCGGCTTCGTCACGGAGACCGGGCTGCGGCGGCTGCCGGACCTGATGCGCTATCTGGTGGCCGCGGACCGCCGCCTGCAACAGATGCCGACCAACGTCCAGCGGGACACGACCCGGATGGAGAAGGTCCACGAGATGCAGGACGAGTACGCCTGGCTGCTGGAGCAGATGCCCCAGGGCCGCCCGGTCCCCTCCTCGGTCCTGGACATCCGCTGGATGATCGAGGAGCTCCGGGTCAGCTATTTCGCCCACGCGCTGGGAACGGCGTACCCCGTCTCGGACAAGCGGATCGTGAAGGCGATCGACGCCGCCGTGCCGTGACCAAGCCTGCACACTGGGTGAGTTCGACCAAGGGGCTCACCCTCCTGTACAGTCTGTTCTCGCAGCGCAACGCAGGAAAAGCGCCGCGAAACCTGGTCCTGTGGAGCAGTTTGGAGTGCTCGCCACCCTGTCAAGGTGGAGGCCGCGGGTTCAAATCCCGTCAGGACCGCATAGATCGACTGAGGCCCGCGCCCTTCTGGGACGCGGGCCTCAGTCGTGTTGCGGCGACGCCGCCCGCGGCGCGGCCGCCGTCGGGCAGGGCACATCCCGTCAGGACCGCACAGGCGTGGGAGATGTGAGAGATACAGGAGAGCCCGGGCCCTCGGACCCGGGCCCTCCCGTCTGTACGCCCGCACCGTGCGCCCGTGCCGTGCCTCCGTGCACCGCGCCCGTGCCGTCTTGACGTCGCCGGATCCGCCCAGTACCCAGGGAGCAGGGCCCCTTCACCGCACGGCCCCCTGGGAGGTGGCGCATGGCGGCGACGGCCAGGCACGAGACGCGGGCGTTGCTCCGCGCGCATCTGGCGGCCGCGTCGTCCTACCGGCACCTGACCCGCCACTGCCAGATCTGTCACCGCCTGCTGCGGCTGGAGCTGGACACGGCCCCTCAGGACACGGAGTGCTTCGCCGAGGCCGTCGAGAACGAAAGCCCTTCCCCGACGTGACCGGCGCCGGCGGATCGCATCTAGCGCACATGAGCCAGAGGCAACAAGGACTCTGGCATGTGACGGGTGTCACCGCATGAGTTTTTGAAAGCGCGGTACTTACCCGACTCCTACAACTGGTCAATTTAATATGTGCAATTGTACTGGTGTCGACAGCCGTGCACAGGAGATCCGACACCCCTCCCCAGACTCCGACAAGGCCGCTCACAGACTGACCGCCGGCCCACAGTCGGGGCATCGGCGGACGATCGCCCGAGCGCGGCGGAGGCACCACGGGGCCGTCGCGGGGGCGCCGCAGGGGTGTCACGAGGGCACAAAAAAAGATCGCGCTGGACCCGGCGGAGTCCAGCGCGATCCACGACGCACCCTGTGCTGTTGCCTGAAGGCTTGGGCGGGGGGCCTGTTGGGGCAGGACCCGCGTCGCTTGGAGCTTTGGTTTCGGGCGCCTCGGCGGGTTGGGGGACCTGCCGGTTTGCCCGATATTCAGTTGTTCAGGCTGTTCAGGCCTCGCTGCGCTGCTGCGGGATACCCGCGAGCAGTGCGCGGACCTCAGCCTCGCGGTAACGGCGGTGTCCGCCGAGCGTGCGGATGGACGTGAGCTTGCCGGCCTTCGCCCACCGCGTGACCGTCTTGGGGTCGACACGGAACATGGTGGCGACCTCAGCCGGGGTCAGCAGCGGCTCGGCATCAGGGGTGCGAGCGGTCATGAGCGGCCTCCTCGGGAGAACCGAACCTTCTCGGTTCTTTCCTCTAAATTCTGCACCTTGACCCGCGTTGCCCGAAATGGCGGACGCGAGTCGAGTCGGTTATAGGACGAACGGCTTGTCCTCGGCACTACAACTACACCATCTGTCCAGCCGCGTCGGCCAAACCGATGGAATTGCCCTCCCAGGTGTTCATCAGCGACGGAAGCCGATGGACCATGCCATAGCGGACAGTCACGCCTCTGTGACGATCAGTCACAGGGGCGATCAGGAGTCACGAGACCCCCCAAAGCACGCAATACAGAGATTCCGCCCATATGGGAGCACAGCTGGGCGGATGGAGCCTCCCCGGACTCCTTGTCCTATTTTGGCACGAGGAGTGGGATGGGATGCAAGAGACGGGTACGTGCGGTCTGTCACGCTTGACACAAAGGCCCGGATCGGGACCAACGTCCCGTCGCTTTCACGAAGTCCGGTAGACGGTACGTCGTTCGTAGCGTTTTCGGCCGTGACCCATGTCACTCGCCTCACGCCTGTCGCGTCGTCAGGCCGACCGCACCGAAGCCCGCCCGCACCGCAGGCCCGCCCACGCCGGCGGTCCGACCGCGCCGTCCGCCGGGTGACACCGGCGGTCCGACCGGGCGTCAGGCCGCCCACTCCGTCAGTTCGCCGACCGGCGGTCCCGTACCGACCGCCACCGCACCACGAGCCGGGCGTACGCCTCCCCCGCCGCGGGACCGTCGCCGCGTCGCAGTGCCTCGATCCCCTCGGCCACGTCCGCGGCCGAATGGTCGTCCTCCAGCTCGCCGCCCGGCAGGGCGTGCACCAGCCCGCCGTAGTCCAGCTCCACCAGCGAGCGCGGGTGGAAGTCCTCCAGCCAGCGCCCCACGTCCACCAGGCCGTCGATGAGCGGCCCCTCGTCCATCGCGTCCCGCAGGGCGCGCAGGGCCCGCGCCACCCGGCGCCGCGCCTGCACCATCGGGGTGCGGTAGCGCAGCACGGGCGGCTCGTCCTCGGCGGTGCCGGACCCCTTGTCGTACTCCCGCTCCTCGTCGGAGACGAGCACGAACCAGTTCAGCGGGACCTGCCAGGTCGCCGTGCGGATCCAGGGGCGGGCGTCGGGGTTGCGGGCCAGCCAGCGCTCGTAGTCCTGGGCGGCCTGGTCGCGCACCAGCGCCGGGAGCACGGAGTCCAGGACCGCCCTCGGCAGCACCTCGTCCAGCTCCTCCAGCGCCTGCCAGCCGCGCAGCCGGGTGCGCCAGGGGCAGACGCACAGCACGCCCTCCACGTCGGCCACGAAGGCGTCGCCGCTCTCGTGCACCGGTACCGGGATCGGCGGCGTGGGCAGCAGGTCGGCCAGCGAGCGGCGCAGCTCTTCCTGGTACGAGGGGCGGGCCGGGCGCCGGGCGTAGCGCGCCCAGTGGCTGCGCTCCGGCTCCGGGAAGGCGGCCAGCGGTTCGTAGACGCGCAGATAGGTCGCGTACGGGACGATCACCGAGGACACCTTGGGCACGCCTGCTCCCTCCCCCGCGGACCGCCTGGGAAAACTGCGGAACCCGCACACAAACACGCGGGAAAACTATGCAAATCGTCGCACGGTGGTACTCCGGGAGTAGGTGATCCTGAGCACTGCGCGGTCGACCGGTACGAGCAGGCTCTACTCTCGTGCCACAGCTTCCGCCACCCCTACGGGAGCTGTTCTCCGACCGCCGCTACTTACCCTGGAGTCACCACAGTGACCGACGTAACCGGCGCGCATGCTGATGTACTGCACACCCTGTTCCACTCGGATCAGGGGGGTCATGAGCAAGTCGTGCTCTGTCAGGACCGCGCCAGCGGCCTCAAGGCCGTCATCGCCATCCACTCCACCGCCCTGGGCCCCGCCCTCGGCGGCACGCGCTTCTACCCGTACGCGACCGAGGCGGAGGCCGTCGCCGACGCCCTGAACCTCGCGCGCGGCATGTCGTACAAGAACGCCATGGCCGGTCTGGACCACGGCGGCGGCAAGGCCGTGATCATCGGTGACCCCGACGCGATCAAGACGGAGGAGCTGCTCCTCGCCTACGGCCGGTTCGTCGCCTCGCTCGGCGGCCGCTACGTCACCGCCTGCGACGTCGGCACCTATGTCGCGGACATGGACGTCGTCGCACGCGAGTGCCGCTGGACCACCGGGCGTTCCCCCGAGAACGGCGGCGCCGGCGACTCGTCGGTGCTGACCGCGTTCGGGGTCTACCAGGGCATGCGGGCCAGCGCCCAGCAGCTGTGGGGCGACCCCTCGCTGCGCGGCCGCACGGTCGGCATCGCGGGCGTCGGCAAGGTCGGCCACCACCTGGTGGAGCACGTGCTGGCGGAGGGTGCCCGGGTCGTGATCACGGACGTGCGCGCGGACGCCGTGCAGCGGATCCTGGACCGGCACCCGGAGAATGTGAGCGCGGTCGCCGACACCGAGGAACTGATCCGGTTCGAGGGCCTCGACATCTACGCCCCCTGCGCGCTCGGCGGCGCGCTGAACGACGCCAGCGTGCCGGTGCTGACCGCCAAGATCGTCTGTGGCGCGGCCAACAACCAGCTCGCCCACCCGGGTGTGGAGAAGGACCTCGCCGACCGCGGGATCCTCTACGCGCCGGACTACGTGGTGAACGCCGGCGGGGTCATCCAGGTCGCCGACGAGCTGCACGGCTTCGACTTCGAGCGGTGCCGGGCGAAGGCCGCGAAGATCTTCGACACCACTCTGGCCATCTTCGCACGTGCGAAGGCGGACGGGATTCCGCCGGCCGCGGCGGCCGACCGGATCGCCGAGCAGCGGATGGCGGAGGGCCGGGCGGCACACTGATCCACGGGCACGCCACAGGTGTGCTCGCGGCTTCGGGCGGTACCCGCCGGCGAGAACTTCGAGAGAACTCTCACGTCTACCGGCGGGTCGTGCTCGGATAAGTGGTTAAAATCGCCACTGACCAGCGAGGACAGGGCGCCTCGAAGGTCCTGCGCACACGCGCTTCCTGCGGGCGACGTACCGTATGGGCGCGGGCTCAGGTACCGTGGAAGCCCTACGGACCGGCCTCTCCACGGAGAGTCCGTTCCGGATCATGAACGCGTGTCAGACTCTGGGGCCGTCGAGCCCCGTCACCGAGGGGGTCGAGCCATGGGGCGCGGCCGGGCCAAGGCCAAGCAGACGAAGGTCGCCCGCCAGCTGAAGTACAACAGCGGTGGGACTGACCTGTCGCGTCTGGCCAGCGAGCTGGGCGCATCGACTTCGAGCCAGCCGCCGAACGGCGAGCCGTTCGAGGACGACGACGAAGAAGAAGACGACCCGTACGCGCAGTACGCGGATCTGTACAACGACGACGATGAGGACGAGGACGACGAGTCCGGTCCCTCATCGCAACAACGTCGCGGCGCTTGACGCATCAGCGCCTCCGGCAGTTTCCGCGGCTCCCGTAGCAACTGCACTCCACCCGGTCCGGGGCATCAGCGCCGGACCGGGTTTTGTGCTGCCGTTTCCCCTGCTGCCGTTCCCCGGCCGGGGTGTCTCAGACCGCGTAGTCGCCGACCAGTTCGGCGCCCGTCGCGTACTCGCCCCGGTCCGTGATCTCGCCGGCGACCCAGGCCTCGACGCCACGGTCGGCCAGCGTCGCCAGCGCCACGTCGGCCGACTCCTCCGGCACGATCGCGATCATGCCGACGCCCATGTTCAGGGTCTTCTCCAGCTCCAGCCGTGCCACGTCGCCGGTCTTCCCGACGAGGTCGAAGACCGGGGCCGGGGTCCAGGTGGCGCGGTCGACGATCGCGTGCAGGTCGTCCGGGATGACCCGGGCCAGGTTGGCCGCCAGTCCGCCGCCGGTGATGTGCGAGAAGGCGTGCACGTCGGTGGTGCGGGTCAGGGCCAGGCAGTCCAGCGAGTAGATCTTGGTGGGCTCCAGGAGCTCCTCGCCCAGCGTGCGGCCGAACTCCTCGATCCGCGCGTCCAGCGACAGGCCCGCCTGGTTCAGCAGGACGTGCCGGACGAGGGAGTACCCGTTCGAGTGAAGCCCGGACGCCGCCATGGCGATCACGGCGTCCCCCGTACGGATGCGATCGGCGCCGAGCAGCCGGTCGGCCTCCACCACGCCCGTACCGGCGCCGGCGACGTCGAAGTCGTCCTCGCCCAGCAGGCCGGGGTGTTCGGCCGTCTCGCCGCCCACCAGGGCGCAGCCGGCCAGCACACAGCCCTCGGCGATGCCCTTGACGATCGAGGCGACCCGCTCGGGGTGGACCTTGCCGACGCAGATGTAGTCGGTCATGAACAGCGGCTCGGCGCCGCACACCACGATGTCGTCCATGACCATCGCGACCAGGTCGTGGCCGATGGTGTCGTACACGCCGACCTGACGGGCGATGTCGACCTTCGTGCCGACGCCGTCCGTGGCGGAGGCGAGCAGCGGACGCTCGTAGCGCTTGAGGGCGGAGGCGTCGAAGAGACCGGCGAAGCCGCCGAGGCCGCCGAGGACCTCGGGGCGCCGGGTCTTCTTGACCCACTCCTTCATCAGCTCCACCGCGCGGTCGCCCGCTTCGATGTCGACACCCGCTGTTTTGTATGACGCCGCTGCGTAGCTGGCACCAGTTGTCTCAGACATGACGGTGAGAACTTTCGTGTCGTACGGCAGGTATGGCGAGGCGCTACGGACGCCGGATCGCGTCGGACGCGGCCGTGGCGGCGGGCCCGGCGGCCAGCTCGGTCTCCAGGAGCTGCTTGCCGAGCAGCTCGGGGTCCGGGAGCTCCATCGGGTACTCGCCGTCGAAGCAGGCGCGGCACAGGTTCGGCTTGGCGATGGTGGTCGCCTCGATCATGCCGTCGATGGAGATGTAGGCCAGGGAGTCGGCGCCCAGCGAGGTGCCGATCTCGTCGATGGTCATGCCGTTGGCGATGAGCTCCGCGCGGGTGGCGAAGTCGATACCGAAGAAGCAGGGCCACTTCACGGGTGGCGAGGAGATCCGGATGTGGACCTCCGCCGCGCCCGCCTCGCGGAGCATGCGGACCAGGGCGCGCTGGGTGTTGCCGCGCACGATCGAGTCGTCGACGACGACCAGACGCTTGCCCTTGATCACTTCCTTGAGGGGGTTCAGCTTCAGGCGGATGCCGAGCTGGCGGATGGTCTGTGAGGGTTGGATGAAGGTCCGGCCGACGTAGGCGTTCTTGACCAGACCGGCGCCGAAGGGGATGCCGGACGCCTCCGCGTAGCCGATCGCGGCCGGGGTGCCGGACTCCGGGGTCGCTATGACCAGATCGGCCTCGGCGGGGGCTTCCTTCGCCAGGCGGCGGCCCATCTCCACCCGGGAGAGGTACACGTTCCGGCCGGCGATGTCGGTGTCCGGGCGGGCCAGGTACACGTACTCGAAGACACAGCCCTTGGGCTTCGCATCCGCGAATCGGGAGGTGCGCAGACCGTTCTCGTCGATCGCCACGAACTCGCCCGGCTCGATCTCGCGGACGTAGCTCGCGCCGCAGATGTCGAGGGCGGCGGACTCGGAGGCGACGACCCAGCCACGCTCCAGCCGGCCGAGGACCAGCGGGCGGATGCCCTGCGGGTCACGGGCGGCGTAGAGGGTGTGCTCGTTCATGAAGACGAGGCTGAAGGCACCCTTGACCTGCGGAAGGACCGCGTGGGCGGCCTCTTCGACGGTCATCGGCTTGCCGTCGGCGTCGACCTGGGCCGCCAGCAGGGCGGTGAGCAGGTCGGTGTCGTTGGTGGCGGCCACGCGGGTGGAGCGGCCGTTGGTGTCCTTCGGCAGGTCGGCGACCATCTCGGCGAGCTGCGCCGTGTTCACCAGGTTGCCGTTGTGGCCGAGCGCGATGGAACCGTGCGCGGTGGCACGGAACGTCGGCTGGGCGTTCTCCCACACGGAGGCACCGGTGGTCGAGTAGCGGGCGTGTCCGACCGCGATATGACCCTGGAGCGAACCGAGCGAGGTCTCGTCGAACACCTGGGAGACGAGGCCCATGTCCTTGAAGACGAGAATCTGGGAGCCGTTGCTCACCGCGATTCCCGCGGATTCCTGACCTCGATGCTGAAGGGCGTAGAGCCCGAAGTAAGTGAGCTTGGCGACCTCTTCGCCGGGAGCCCAGACACCGAAGACGCCGCAAGCGTCCTGGGGGCCTTTCTCGCCGGGGAGCAGATCATGACTGAGTCGACCGTCACCACGTGGCACGCCTTCGAGTGTAGGCGAGATCGACCACTGGTCCGAATTGGGGTTACCGGTCGGTAATAAAGCACGCGTCGGCGAGCGCTTGGAGGATTCTCCCGTTTTCGCAGGTCAGCGAGCCGGCGTGGTGATCGGGTCACGGTCGTCCGGGCCGTCGGGGCGGCTGCGCGGGGTCCGTTCGGCGGGCGCGAGTGAGGCGTCGCACATGCTTCGCGTGCCGGACGAGGCCGGTTTCCGTCACGTCAGCAGCGGCAGCAGCGCCCCGAGGTCCGCCCGTTCCCCGCTCGCTCCGACCAGGGCCTCCTCGATCGCGGTCCTCCACTCGAGGCGCCCGGTCGCCAGCCGGACCCAGGTCAGCGGGTCGGTCTCCACGACGTTGGGCGGGGTGCCGCGGGTGTGCCGGGGCCCCTCGACGCACTGCACGACGGCGAACGGCGGGACGCGCACCTCCGTGGAACCGCCGGGGGCCTTCACGGCGAGCGCGTCGGCGAGGAGGCGGGTGCAGGCGGCCAGGGCCTGGCGGTCGTACGGGATGTCGAGGCCCGGCACGGCGGCGTTCAGGTCGTCGGTGTGCACGACGAGCTCGACGGTCCGGGTGACGAGGTAGTCGGCGAGCGGCATGGCGCCCGCGTTCGTGGCGAGCAGCCGGCTGCCGGGATGTCCGGCGAGCAGCTCGGTGAAGCGTCGCTCCACCTCGGCGAGGTGGGCGTCGAGGTCCGGGTTGCGCTCGGCGAGCAGGCGGGCCGTGTCGGCGACGGGTCCGGACCCGGCCGCGGTCGCGAACGGCCAGTCGAGCACGGTGGCGTCCTGCTTCGCCGGCTCCGGCTCGTCGAGGAACCGGCCGACGGCCGAGAGGCTCGTCCCGAGGTGCGCGACCAGGTCCCGTACGGACCACTCCCCGAGCCGGGTGGGAAGCGCGAGCTGCTCGGGGGTGAGGGCGGGGACGGCCGCCCGTAGGTTCCCGAACTGGGCGAGGACCGCGGTACGCGTCCTGACGGGGTCGTAGGTCCGGGTGCGCTTCTTTGCCGGGGACATGTCGGTGAGCCTAGGGCCTTTCGTTCGGATCGGGTCGGTCGTGGCCGACGGGGCTGATCGGCCGGCCCGAGCGGGGTGTGGCGCGGGTGGCCGCGAGGCGGAGGAGGGCGTCGACGCGGAGCGCCGGCAACCGACGACTACGCCGCGGACGCGCGTGCCACACCCCGCGACACCGGACCGATCCGAACGACAGGCCCTGGTTCGCGCGGAAGGCGGGCAAGGGCGGCCGCCGAGGTGCACGCTCCACGCACGGGGTCGCCGGGGACCACTCCACCGACGGCGCTGAACGCGGCGGCGCGCGCGGAAGGCCCCGACCGTGGGAACGGGCGGGGCCTTCGTCGTCGTACTCCTGAAAGCGTCCCGCGCGAGGGAAACGCTCCCCGCGCGAGGCGGACGCCCTACGCGAGCAGCGCCGGGATCGTGCCCTCGTGGGCCTCGCGCAGCTCCGCCAGCGGCAGCTCGAACTCGCCCTGGAGCTCGACCGTGTCACCGTCGACGACACCGATACGGGTGACGGGCAGACCGCGCGCCCCGCACATGTCGTTGAAGCGGAGCTCCTCCGAACGCGGAACGGCGACGACCGCGCGGCCCGCCGACTCCGAGAAGAGGAACGTGAAGGCGTCGAGCCCGTCGGGCAGGACGAGCCGCGCGCCCTTGCCGCCGAGCAGCGCCGACTCGACCACGGCCTGGATCAGACCGCCGTCGGACAGGTCGTGCGCCGCGTCGATCATGCCGTCGCGGGAGGCGGAGATCAGGATCTCGCCGAGCAGGCGCTCGCGCTCCAGGTCGACCTTGGGCGGCAGACCGCCGAGGTGGTCGTGGATCACCTGCGACCAGGCCGAGCCGCCGAACTCCTCGCGGGTGTCGCCGAGGAGGTAGAGCAGCTGCCCCTCTTCCTGGAAGGCGACGGGCGTGCGGCGCGCGACGTCGTCGATGACGCCGAGCACGGCCACGACCGGCGTCGGGTGGATGGCCGCCTCGCCCGTCTGGTTGTAGAGCGAGACGTTGCCGCCGGTCACCGGGGTGCCGAGCTGTTGGCAGGCGTCGGCGAGACCACGGACGGCCTCGGCGAACTGCCACATGACGGCCGGGTCCTCGGGCGAGCCGAAGTTCAGGCAGTCGGAGACGGCGAGGGGCTTGGCGCCGGTGGTGGCGACGTTGCGGTACGCCTCCGAGAGGGCCAGCTGCGCACCCGCGTACGGGTCGAGCTTGGCGTACCGGCCGTTGCCGTCGGTCGCGATGGCGACACCGAGGCCGGTCTCCTCGTCGATGCGGATCATCCCGGAGTCCTCGGGCTGGGCGAGGACGGTGTTGCCCTGCACGAAGTGGTCGTACTGGGACGTGATCCACTTCTTGGAGGCCTGGTTCGGGGACGCGACCAGCTTCAGGACCTGGTCCTTCAGCTCGGCCGCCGTCGCGGGCCGGGGCAGCTTGTTCGCGTCGTCGGCCTGGAGCGCGTCCTGCCAGGACGGGCGGGCGTAGGGACGCTCGTAGACCGGACCGTCGTGGGCGACCGTGCGCGGGTCGACGTCGACGATCTTGCCGCCGTGCCAGTAGATCTCCAGCCGGTCGCCGTCGGTGACCTCACCGATGACGGTGGCGATGACGTCCCACTTGTCGCAGATCTCCAGGAACCGGTCGACCTTCTCCGGCTCCACGACCGCGCACATGCGTTCCTGCGACTCGCTCATGAGGATTTCCTCGGGCGAGAGGGTCGAGTCGCGCAGCGGTACGTCGTCCAGGGTGACGCGCATGCCGCCCGAGCCGTTCGAGGCGAGCTCGGAGGTGGCGCAGGACAGACCGGCGGCGCCGAGGTCCTGGATGCCGACGACCAGCTTCTCCTTGAACGCCTCCAGGGTGCACTCGATGAGGAGCTTCTCCTGGAAGGGGTCGCCGACCTGGACGGCCGGGCGCTTCGACGGCTTGGCGTCGTCGAAGGTCTCGGAGGCGAGGATCGACGCGCCGCCGATGCCGTCGCCGCCCGTGCGGGCCCCGTAGAGGATGACCTTGTTGCCCGCGCCGGACGCCTTCGCGAGGTGGATGTCCTCGTGCCGCATGACGCCGATGGCACCGGCGTTGACCAGCGGGTTGCCCTGGTAGCAGGAGTCGAAGACGACCTCGCCGCCGATGTTGGGCAGACCCAGGCAGTTGCCGTAGCCGCCGATGCCGGCGACGACACCCGGCAGGACACGCTTGGTGTCGGGGTGGTCCGCCGCGCCGAAGCGCAGCGGGTCGACGACGGCGACCGGCCGGGCGCCCATCGCGATGATGTCGCGGACGATGCCGCCGACACCGGTCGCGGCGCCCTGGTAGGGCTCGACGTACGACGGGTGGTTGTGCGACTCGACCTTGAAGGTGACCGCGTAGCCCTGGCCGACGTCGACGACACCGGCGTTCTCCCCGATGCCCACGAGCAGCGCGTCGGACTGGGGAGCCTTCTCGCCGAACTGGCGGAGGTGGACCTTCGAGGACTTGTACGAGCAGTGCTCGGACCACATGACCGAGTACATGGCGAGCTCGGCACCGGTGGGCCGGCGGCCGAGGATCTCCACGACCCGCTCGTACTCGTCCTTCTTCAGACCGAGTTCGGCCCAGGGCAGCTCGACGTCGGGGGTCGCGGTCGCGTGCTCGACCGTGTCCAGAGGCGTCCGGCTCATGCGTTGACCAGCTTCTTGAGGATCGAGGTGAAGAACGGGAGGCCGTCGGTGCGGCCCGAGCCGATCAGCGGCTCGACGGCGTGCTCCGGGTGCGGCATGAGGCCGACGACGTTTCCGGCCTCGTTGGTGATGCCGGCGATGTCACGCAGCGAACCGTTCGGATTGCCGTATCCCTCGTCGGCCGCGCCGCTGACCAGGTAGCGGAAGACGACCCGGCCCTCAGCCTCGAGCTGGTCGAGGGTGTACTCGTCGGCGACGTAGCGGCCGTCCATGTTCTTCAGCGGAATGCGGATCTCCTGGCCGGCCGTGTAGTCGGCGGTCCAGGCGGTGTCCGCGTTCTCCACCCGCAGCTTCTGGTCGCGGCAGATGAAGTGGAGGTGGTCGTTGCCGAGCATCCCGCCGGGGAGCAGATGGGCCTCGGTGAGGACCTGGAAGCCGTTGCAGATACCGAGGACCGGAAGGCCGTCCTTCGCCTGCGCGATGACGGTCTCCATCACCGGCGAGAAGCGGGAGATGGCACCGGCGCGCAGATAGTCGCCGTAGGAGAATCCGCCGGGCAGCACCACGGCGTCGACCTGGTGGAGGTCCTTGTCCTTGTGCCAGAGAGCGACGGGCTCGGCGCCCGCGAGGCGGATCGCGCGCTGCGTGTCCCGGTCGTCGAGGCTGCCCGGGAAAGTGACGACGCCAATACGAGCGGTCACTTCGCGGCCTCCGCGACTTCCTCCACCTTGACGGTGAAGTCCTCGATCACGGTGTTGGCGAGGAAGGATTCCGCAAGATCGTGGATGCGGGCGAGGGCGGCCTCGTCGACCGGCCCGTCAACTTCCAGTTCGAATCGCTTTCCCTGACGTACGTCGGAGATGCCTTCGAAACCCAGCCGCGGCAGTGCGCGCTGCACCGCCTGGCCCTGGGGGTCGAGGATCTCCGGCTTGAGCATGACGTCGACTACGACGCGTGCCACTGGCACTCCCGGTGTGTGGTGCTGAGCAGGTTCCTTCAGACTACCCGTACAAAATTTCTACGCGGGTAGAGTTGTAGGAAAGTACGTGACGGCCATCACGATCCCGCATCGGAGGGGGACCCTCATGAAAATTTCCGGGAAAGATCCGGGATCCGAACCCGGCACCTATTGCGCCCGGACACGCGGACAGATTTAGTCGGGCTTCACATTGCATTGCCGAGCACTGTACAAATGAATTGGCAATAGCCGATACTTTGTCCATTAACAGGCGGACAGTCGGCATCTCCGAGGCGTCCCGGCACGTCATCACCGAGATGCCGCACGAAGGGACCGATATTCGTGGCGCAGAAGGTCGTAGTCACTCTCTTTGACGACATCGACGGCTCGGAAGCGGCGGAAACGATCGCCTTCGGACTCGACGGCAGGTCGTACGAGATCGACCTGAATGAAGCCAATGCCAGGAAACTGCGCAAGGCACTCGCCCCGTACGTGGACGCCGGCCGCAAGCGGTCGAAGTCGGGCAAGGCCTACCGGCAGACGGAGGTCGCCCCCGACCCGGCGGCCGTCCGGGCCTGGGCCCAGGCGAACAAGATGGACGTCCCCGCGCGCGGGCGGATCCCCAAGAAGGTCTACGAGGCGTTCTCCGCGGCTCAGTGAGCCGTCGGCCGACGCCCGGTCACGCGCCCCTCGGAACAACCGACTTGCGCTGCACCCCTCCTGGTCAGCTAGAGTCTGGAGCACGCCGAGGGGCGAGGGCGAAAAACCCCACCTCACGGAGTACACGCGGGTGTAGTTCAGTAGCAGAACATCCCCCTTCCAGGGGGAAGGCGCAGTGTGCAATTCCTGTCACCCGCTCTGCAGCACGGTCATGACCACTCTTGTGGATCAGGTAGGCTGGTGCTCGCGCCGATCGGTGAAAGCCGGTCGGAGGCAATGCGGACGTAGCTCAGTTGGTAGAGCGCAACCTTGCCAAGGTTGAGGTCGCGAGTTCGAGCCTCGTCGTCCGCTCCACGGAAACCCCGGTCCTGGTGGCCGGGGTTTTTTCGTGCCCGCGTTGTCTCTCCGGTGCCTCTCCGGTCCTCTCCGTTCCTCTCCGGTGCCTCTCCCGCGGATGCCTCTGCGACGGCTGTCTCTCGCACGGCTGTCTCTCCCACGGCGTCGGCCGCTTCTGACATTTGTCATACGGAGTGATGACAGCGCGCACTCCTGCGGGGCCCGATCCGCCGGGACGCTGAGGTCATGGATACCGACGAACACGAGCACGTGATCGAGGTCACCGACCTGCGGCGGGTGTACGGGGGCGGGTTCGAGGCTGTGCGCGGGATCACCTTCCATGTGGACCGCGGCGAGGTCTTCGCGCTCCTCGGCACCAACGGGGCCGGCAAGACGTCGACGGTCGAACTGCTGGAGGGGCTCGCCCGGCCGGCCGGGGGCCGGGTACGGGTCCTGGGCCTCGACCCGTACACCGACCGCGACGCCGTACGGCCGCGGACCGGGGTGATGTTGCAGGAGGGCGGGTTCTCCGCCGAGCTGACCGTCGCCGAGACCACCCGGATGTGGGCGGCCTGCGTGAGCGGGGCCCGCCCCGAGCGGGAGGCGCTGGCCCTGGTCGGGCTGGAGGACAGGGCGGACGTACGGGTGAAACAGCTTTCCGGGGGCGAGCGGCGGCGTCTGGACCTGGCGCTGGCGCTGCTCGGCGAGCCCGAGGTGCTGTTCCTGGACGAGCCGACGACCGGGCTGGACGCCGAGGGGCGCCGCGACACCTGGGACCTGGTGCGCGCGCTGCGCGACGCCGGGACGACCGTGCTGCTCACCACGCACTACCTGGAGGAGGCGGAGGCACTCGCCGACCGGCTGGCGATCCTGCACCGGGGGCGCGTCGCCGCCGCCGGGACACCGGCCGAGGTGACCGCCGCCCAGCCGTCCCGGATCTCCTTCGACCTGCCCGCCGGCTACTTCGTGGGGGACCTGCCGCCGCTGCGCGAGTTCGGGGTGTGCGGGCACGAGGTGGACGGCCGGACCGTACGGCTGCGCACGCACGAGTTGCAGCGGACGGCCACCGGGCTGCTGGTCTGGGCCGAACGGGCGGGCGTCGAACTGGGCCGGCTGGACGTGCGCTCCGCGTCGCTGGAGGAGGCCTTCCTGGGGATCGCGTCACGGGCGGGCGCCGAGGCGGGTTCCCGGGCCGAGTCCGAGCCGGCTGCCACGTCCGAGTCGGAGGAGTACGCGGCATGAGCGGCACGGTCACCACTCCCACGGGTCGTATGGCCGCCCTCGCGCGGGCCGAGCTGACCCTGCTGGGGCGCAGCAGGAGCACGGTCGTCGCGGCCGTACTGGTGCCGCTCGCGCTGCCGTTCAGCGTGCGGTCCGCGGTCGAGCAGATGGACGTCGAGGACGTCGGGCTCACCGCCGGACTGGTGATCCTGCCCGCCGCGATCGGGTTCTCGCTGATGTTCGCGGTGTACTCGGCGCTCGTCGGCGCCTACACCGCGCGGCGTGAGGAACTCGTGCTGAAGCGGCTGCGCACGGGGGAGCTGCGGGACGCCGAGATCCTCGCGGGGTCCGCGCTCCCCTCGGTCACCGTGGGACTGGTCCAGTCGCTGCTGCTGACGGCCGGCTGCGCCGCCCTGCTCGACATCCCCGCGCCTCGCGCGCCCCAGCTGGCCGTTCTCGGGCTGCTGTTGGGCCTGGTGCTGTGCGCGTCCCTGGCCGCCGTCACCTCGACCCTCGCGCCGAGCGTCGAGAGCGCGCAGGTGGCCTCGCTCCCGCTGGTGCTGCTGTCGATGGTCGGCTCCGGCGTGACCGTCCCGCTGGAGCTGCTGCCGGACCGACTGGCCTCGGTGTGCGAACTGCTGCCGCTGTCACCGGTGATCACGCTGGTGCGCGGCGGCTGGACCGGCACTCTGAGCGCGTACGAGGCGCTGGGTGCCGTGGTCACCGCCCTGGCCTGGACCGGGCTCGCGGTGTTTGCTGTACGGCGGTGGTTCCGCTGGGAACCACGGCGCTGAGGTACGGGGGGCACGGGACGATGCGCAGGCGGCCGGGACGCTGGTGGCGCGAAAAAAGCACACCGGCGAAGGTCGAGACGTACACGCGGTGGTCGTTCCACTTCTTCGGAGTGATCGAGATCACGTGGGCCGGGCTGCCGGTCGTCGGCGCGCTGGGGCCGGGGCTCGGCGGCCCGCTGCTGACGCTGGTGGCCGTGCACGCGGCGGTCTGCCTCGTGACGGCGTCGCGGGCGCTGGACTGGACGCGCGGCCGCCGCGAGAAGCCCGTCCGTATGCTGTGGACGCTCGCCGCCGTCACCGCCGTGGCCGCCGTCGTGGCGATCGGCGTCGCGGAGCGCGGGCCGGACCGGGAGGGCGTCGACACCGCGGCCGGCGGGATCTTCGGGGTCGTCCTGATCTTCGGGGCCGGCGTCATCGCGCTCGGGGTGCGCGACCGGCGGCGGGTGTGCGCGGTCGTGGCCGGCTTCACGGTGGGCTCCGGATGCCTGGCGTTCCCGCTGGGCCTGCCCGGCGCCGTCACCCTGTTCACCATGCTGACCGTGCTGCTCGGCGGCGGCTTCCTCGCCTTCACCTCCGTGTTCTCCGTCTGGCTGCTCAACGCCGTCTACGAACTCGACGAGGCGCGCGAGACCCGCGCCCGGCTCGCCGTCGCCGAGGAACGGCTGCGGTTCGGACGGGACCTGCACGACGTGATGGGGCGCAACCTGGCCGTGATCGCCCTGAAGAGCGAACTGGCCGTGCAACTGGCGCGGCGCGACCGGCCCGAGGCCGTGGAGCAGATGATCGAGGTGCAGCGGATCGCGCAGGAGTCGCAGCGCGAGGTGCGGGATGTCGTACGCGGCTACCGCGAGGCCGATCTCGCCGTCGAACTCTCCGGCGCGCAGGGTGTGTTGACGGCGGCCGGGATCGCGTGCGAGGTGTCGGGCGAGGCGGCCGGACTGCCGGGCGAGGTGCAGTCGGCGCTCGGCTGGGTGGTGCGGGAGGCGACGACCAACGTGCTGCGGCACGGGGACGCCGGGCGGTGCACGGTGCGCCTGCGAGTGCTGGAGGAACGGGTGGTGCTGACGGTGGAGAACGACGGGTCGACCGCCGGGACGGGCGGGGCCGGCGGATCGGGACTGGCCGGGCTGCGGGAGCGGCTGCGGGCGGTGGACGGGACGCTGGCGGCGGGGGCCGTCGGCGGGGACGGGTTCCGGCTGGTGGCGGAAGTGCCCCTGACGGCGGGCGCTGTCAGCGAGGTCACCGCATGACGACTCCGGTACGGCTGCTGCTCGCCGACGACGAGCACCTCATCCGGGGTGCGCTCGCCGCGCTGCTCTCGCTGGAGGACGACCTGCTGATCGTCGCCGAGGCGGCCACCGGTCCCGAGGCACTGGCGATGGCGCGGGCGCACGCGCCCGACGTCGCCGTGCTGGACCTGGAGATGCCCGGCGCCGACGGTGTGAGGGTCGCCACATCACTGCGGGCCGAACTCCCGTCCTGCCAGGTCCTGATCGTCACCAGCCACGGGCGGCCCGGCCATCTGAAGCGGGCGCTTGCGGCGGGTGTGCGCGGATTCGTGCCGAAGACGGTCAGCGCTCAGCGGCTCGCGGAGATCATCCGTACCGTGCACGCCGGAAACCGTTACGTCGACCCCGAGTTGGCCGCCGACGCCATCGCCTCGGGAGACTCTCCGCTGACCGCGCGGGAGGCGGAGGTGCTGGAACTCGCGGCCGACGGGGCCCCCGTCGCGGAGATCGCGGAACGGGCCGCGCTGTCGCAGGGGACGGTACGCAACTATCTGTCGTCGGCCGTCTCCAAGCTCGGGGCGGACAACCGGCACGCGGCCGTGCGTCTCGCCCGCGAGCGAGGTTGGGTATAGTTGCTCTCGCGCCACGGCGCAGTGCGGACGTAGCTCAGTTGGTAGAGCGCAACCTTGCCAAGGTTGAGGTCGCGAGTTCGAGCCTCGTCGTCCGCTCCACGGAAAAGCCCCCCGGTGTCACACCGGGGGGCTTCTTCGTTCACCAGCCGACGCCCGTCAGCCGCTCGTACGCCTCCACGTACTTCGCGCGGGTCGCGTCCACCACCTGCTGCGGCAGCGGCGGCGGGGGCTGCTCGCTCCTGCGGTCCCAGCCGGACTCGGCGGAGGTCAGCCAGTCACGCACGAACTGCTTGTCGTACGACGCCTGCGCGCGGCCCGGCTGCCACTCGTCGGCCGGCCAGAAGCGGGAGGAGTCCGGGGTGAGGACCTCGTCCGCGAGGACCAGGCTCTCGCCGTCGAAGCCGAACTCGAACTTCGTGTCCGCCAGGATGATCCCGCGGCTCCGGGCGATGTCGCGGGCCCGGCCGTAGACGGCGAGGGTCGCCTGGCGCAGCCGGGCGGCGGTGTCGGCGCCGACCTGACGGGCGACCTCCTCGTACGCCACGTTCTCGTCGTGCTCGCCGACCGCGGCCTTGGTGGCCGGGGTGAAGATCGGGGCGGGCAGCTCCGAACCGTCGACCAGACCCTCGGGCAGGGCCAGGCCGCAGACCGTGCGGGACTCCTCGTACTCGGCGAGGCCCGAGCCGGTGAGGTAGCCGCGGGCCACACACTCCACCGGGACCATCCGGAGGGATTTGCAGACGAGGGTGCGGCCGCGCCAGTCGGCGGGGGCGCCGGCGGGCAGTTCGGTGCTCAGGACGTGGTGCGGGGCGAGGTCGACGAGTTGGTCGAACCACCACAGGGAGAGCTGGGTGAGGATGCGGCCCTTGTCGGGGATCTCGGTGGGCAGCACCCAGTCGTAGGCGGACATGCGGTCGCTGGCGACCATCACGAGGTCGCCCGCCTCGTTCTGGTACAGGTCGCGCACCTTGCCGGTGTGCAGATGCACCAGACCCGGAACCTCGATCGGTTCGGGCTTTTCGACGAATCCGGACACGGTTCCTCCCCGTGGTTCTGTCCAATGGCTCGATTGTCCCGTATGCGAGGACGGGGCCGGACAGCGGGTCAGTCGCGCTTGCAGATGCGGTCCAGGAGGTTGGCGGTGGCCCGCTGGACGCGGGCGTCGACGTGCCCCGGCCGGTCCAGGGCCGGTGACCAGGCGAACGTCCCCGAGGCGAAGACCAGAGCGCCGGAGGGCGCCCGGTACAGCGAGGTCTCCTGGTGGCGCAGGGCGCCGTCGTTGTCGCTGTAGGGGGAGTGGGCGAGCAGGATGCGCTCGTCGTGCTCCGGGAGCGGGGTGCGCGGGAAGTAGCGGTCGGCCTCGCCCGCGACCAGGCCGTCGAGCTCCTCGCCCTCGTGCGCGCCGGTCGCGTCCCACAGCCAGTGGTCGGCGTTGCGGACGATCAGGGGGTGGGGCTCGGGGACCCGGCCCGCGTACTGGATGCCGACCAGCTGTTGTTCGGGGCGGTCGATCTCGCGCCACAGCACGGCCTTGCCCGGACCCTTGCGCTTGCGGCAGGTCAGCAGGCGGTCGGGGACGGCGGACGGGGAGGGGCCCAGCTCGACCTGCCAGTACATGGTGTTGGCGGAGAGGAAGACCAGCGAGGTGCCGTGCTCCTTGGCGAGTTCGGCGGTGCGGCGCATCGGCGTCGACCAGTACTCGTCGTGGCCGGGGAAGACCAGTCCGCGGTAGCGGGTGGGGTCGACGCGGCCGGCGTGCAGGTCGCGGGCGTCGGCGTAGGCCAGGTCGTAGCCGTAGCGCTCGGCCCAGCGGATGAAGTCGTAGGCGTGCCCGACGTGCAGGGGGAGGCCCGCTCCGGCGTACGGGCGGTCGAAGGAGACCGTCGTCGCGGCGTCGGCCTCGCCGAGCAGGCGGCCCCGCTCGTCCCAGGCGTGGTAGAGGCTGGCCCCGGTGCGGCCGTCCTCCGGATAGAGGTTGTACGCCTGCCAGGTGATGTCGGGCAGGAGCAGGAGCAGGTCCGCGGGATGGTTGTCGCGGACGGTGAACGGGATGTGGGAGCGGTAGCCGTCGGCCGTCGTGAGGACCGCGACGTACGCGCCGATGCGCCAGTGCGGCGGGATCTGCAAGCGCCAGGACAGCCACCAGTGATGGCAGGAGACCGTGCGGTCGGCCGTGAGCGGCGGCGGCTGGACGATGCCGGACAGCCGGGGACTGGTGGTGATCTTGGCGGCGCCGTCACCGCCGTAGTGGCCGATGCGGTAGATGTCGACGGCGAATTCCTGGGGCGGGTCGACGGTGACGTGGAAGTCGACGGCCTCGCCGGGGGCGACCGCGCCGGTGGAGATGAAGCCCTTGATCTGGCGGTGCACGTCGTCGGCGGCGCGCGGGCCTCCGGCCGGGGCGGGCCGGGGGCCGGGGACCCGGCGGGCGCCCTGCCGTACGGCCTGGCCGGGGGCCGGGTCCACGTACCAGGGCACGACCTGGCCGGTGTCGTCGAAGTACGTCTCGCTGCCGCGGAGCCAGGGGACGGGACCCTGGCCGAAGGGATCCGTCACGGCGTGCGCCAGGGCTCCCGACTCCCAGCGGCGGATCTGCTCCGACCCCATGCGCGCTCCCCCTCCCTGGCTCCCCGTGGTCGTGTGCGGTGTGGTGCGTGCCGAGCTTCCGTGCTGCTGCGCTTCTTGCTGCCGAGCTGCTGTGCTGTTCGGGCTGCTGTGCTGTTCGGGCGCCGTGCTTGCGGCTGTCGTGCTTCCGGCCGCCGGGCTTCCCTGCTGCCGAGCAGCCGCGCTTCCGTGCTGTTGTGCTGCTGTCTTATGTCTCGAGCGCATGCCATGCGCCTGTTCGGTCCCAGCACATCACATTACGCACGCATGCTGTCACTATTCGTTGCGAATTCGCCGAAAGTGGAATCTTGGACTCCGAAAGGAAGTGTGCCCACCGTCAGACGAGCCGTACCGGCTTCTCCGGTCGTATCCCGCACTCGACCAGCCAGGTCCGCAGCGGAACCGGGTTTCCGTCCTCTATGAGGCTCAGGACCCGCGGCCCCAGGTCGGTCGTGCGTACCCCGTCGACCAGGAGGGACGGGCCGTCGAGCCAGTCGAGGCCGGGGACGGCACCGGCGGTGTCCATCGCGGCACAGCAGACCATCGCGGTGACATGGTCGGCGAGGAGCTCGCGGGGCGTGCGCGGGGGCTGGAGCGGGAAGAGCGGAAGGGCGCCGTCGTCCCAGAAGGCCGTGTCGGGCCCCTGGCCCGCGGCGCCGGCGGCCGGCGTGCGCACCACAGGGGCGGCGGCCTCCTCGCGGGCAAGCTCCGCGGTGAGGCCCGAGGCGAGCGCCAGGCTGCGCTCGGTGCCACCCTCGGGCGCGTCCTCGTCGCCGTCGGCGGCCATCGCCGCGTAGGGCTGCGGCGGGGGCGTCGGGGTGGCCGTACGGGTCGGGTCGGGGGCCGCCAGGTGGTCGAGCACGCGGGCCAGGGTCGGGCCGTCGGGCTGTGGCGCGGTGCGGTCGGCGGTGCAACGGCGGACGCCCAGCGTGTCCAGCACGCGGTGCAGCCGGGCGGCGTCGGTGCGCCACTTGCGGTCGACGACCTCGTCCGGGTACTCCTGCCAGTCCACCGGGGCCCAGTCCGGGCCGGGCTCGGCCGGGCCGCCGTGGAAGAGCCGGGCGGCCAGCAGCGAGGCGGCCTCGTCCACCAGACCGGGTTCCTCGAGCAGGTCGCAGGCGGGGCGCTCGCCCAGCCGTGAGGTGAAGCCCTCGGCGAGGCGGTCGCGACGCGACAGCTCGGTGAGAGCGGCCACCACCCCCGCGTCCAGCCGGGAGGGCCAGCGGCCCATCCGCCAGGCGGGCAACGCGACCCGGGTCAGCAGGCGGTCCCAGCCCGCGTACGCGAGGCCCACCTGCTCCTGGGCGACGATCCTGAGCCCGTAGTCCACAGCCTGTGCGCGCTCGGCGGCGGCGGCCGCCACCCCTCGCTCCATCAGCGTCGCGTGCTCCCGGCAGCCGCGCAGCAGCAGCCGGGCCACCCAGCCGATGCCCGCGCAGACCGTGCGCAGCGGCAGACAGCGGCCGGGCGTCGAGGCGACGGCCACCGCAGCGTCCAGGCCCCGCACGAAGCGGCGGGCGGCGGCTATGTCCGGGTGCGCCGAGGGTCCCGTACCGGCGACGACCGGGGCGAGGACCGCGCGGAGCTCGCCGACGCGCATCCACCACAGGAACGGGGAACCGATGACCAGGACGGTGGCGGCGGTTTGGCGGGGCGGTCTGCCCAGGGCGGCCATCTCGTCGCGGTCGGGGCCGTCCGGCGGCGCGGGCGGCCCGTGCGGCGGGTGGGTGCGGTCCTCCAGCCAGCTGTCGCAGTCCGGGGTGAGCGCTATGGCCGAGGGCGCGGGAACGTCCAGGCGGTCGGCGAGGTCGCGCACCAGCCGGTACAGGTCGGGGGCCGACTCCTCGGCGATCGGGACCGTCGGGCTCACGGCGGGCCGGGCGCGGGCCACCACCAGGCCGATGACTCCGGCGGCGAGCAGCGCGAGCGCCGCGACCGGGGTCACGATCCAGCGGGCGAGGTCCCAGCCCCGGCCCACGAGATGTCCGGTGGAACCGCCGGCCAGCAGGATCACCGCCACGGCGGCCGGCAGCAGGGCGACCGCCAGCGCCCGGCCGCGGATGCGCAGCACGGCCAGCGCCCTCGAACGCGCTGCCTGCGCGCCCACCTCCACACCGATCCCGGTCACGGCCGGACTCACCCCCTCCCTGCTGACCTGGCTGTCCCGGTGGTCCCGGCTGTCCTGGCGAAGCTCACTCCCCCACTGTGGCATCCGCCACCGACATCGCAATGCCGGTGGGCCAAGTGCCGGAATGCTTGCGCCGCACCCTAGTTGGGGCTCCGGCCCCCGTCAGCCGGATACGGCATCGGTCACTCGATGGAATGGCTTTGGTCAGAGGTGGATGACGGAAAGCAAAGATCGGGCCCCGGATTTCTCCGGGGCCCGAGTCAGGGGAAAGCCTTGGCCGGCGGGGGTTCCTGCACCGCCTACGCGCCCGCGGCCGCCTTCGCCGCGATGTCCGTACGGTGCTGGGAACCGTCGAGTCCGATGCGGGAGACCGCCTGGTAGGCGCGGTCACGGGCCTCGGAGAGGTCCTTGCCGGTCGCGGTGACCGAGAGCACCCGGCCGCCCGCGCTCACCACGGCGTCGCCGTCGTGCCTCGTGCCCGCGTGCAGGACGTACGCGTGCGGGGCGTCCTGCGCGGCCACCTCGTCGAGGCCGGTGATCGGGTCGCCGGTGCGCGGGGTGTCGGGGTAGTTGTGCGAGGCGAGGACCACGGTGACCGCGGCGTCCTCGCTCCAGCGCAGCGGCGCGAGGTCGTCGAGGGTGCCCTTCGCCGAGGCCAGCAGGACACCGGCCAGCGGGGTCCGCAGCCGGGCCAGGACGACCTGGGTCTCGGGGTCGCCGAAGCGGGCGTTGAACTCGATGACCCGTACGCCTCGGCCGGTGATCGCGAGCCCCGCGTAGAGCAGACCGGAGAATGGCGTGCCGCGGCGGCGCATCTCGTCGACGGTGGGCTGGAGAACGGTCTCCAGCACCTCCTCCACCAGCTTCGGGTCGGCCCACGGCAGCGGGGAGTACGCGCCCATGCCGCCGGTGTTCGGACCCTCGTCGCCGTCCAGCGCGCGCTTGAAGTCCTGGGCGGGCTGGAGCGGGACGACCGTCTCGCCGTCGGTGATCGCGAAGAGGGACACCTCGGGGCCGTCGAGGAACTCCTCGATGACGACGCGCTCGCAGGCGGCCGCGTGCGCCTTCGCGGTCTCGATGTCGGAGGTCACGACGACGCCCTTGCCGGCGGCGAGTCCGTCGTCCTTGACGACGTAGGGGGCGCCGAAGGCGTCGAGGGCCGTGGCGACCTCGTCGGCGGTCGTGCAGACGTAGGAGCGCGCCGTGGGTACACCGGCCCCCGCCATCACGTCCTTCGCGAAGGCCTTCGATCCCTCGAGCTGCGCGGCCGCCCCGGACGGGCCGAAGACGGGGATGCCGGCCTCGCGCACGGCGTCCGCGACGCCGGCGACCAGCGGGGCCTCCGGGCCGACGACCACCAGCCCGGCGCCGAGCCTCGTGGCCAGCGCGGACACCGCGGCGCCGTCCAGGGCGTCGACCTGGTGCAGCTCGGCGACCTCGGCGATACCGGCGTTGCCGGGGGCGCAGTACAGCGCGGTGACGTCGGGGTCGAGGGACAGGGAGCGGCACAGGGCGTGTTCGCGGGCGCCGCTGCCGATGACGAGGACCTTCACGGGGGTCAGCCTAACGGGCGCGGGCGGGCCGCCTTGTGCGGGCCGCCCGGACGGAGGGGGCGGGGCGGTCGTGGGTTCCTCCGAACCGGGACGGGTGGAGGAGGGGGGAGGAGGGGGGAGGAGGGGATGGAGGAGTGCAGGAGCCATGGGCGGGAGCGGCGGCGGGGGCAGACGGTAGGGGGCGGGCCCTTACTCGTTGGAGATCTCGTCCACCACCGTCGCCCCCAGTTCCCGCACGATCAGGTCGTGCCCGGAGAGGGCCGACTCGTCGAGGTCGGGGTCGTCGTCCTCCGGGATGTCGTCCTCGGGGGAGACCGGGGGCGGCTCGGGGGCGGCGGGCCGGGGTGCGGGGGCCGACGCCGTGGCGGCCGACGGGGAGTTGCCCGAGGGGTTGGCGGGTGCCGGAGCGGGGGGCGCGGACTGCGCGGGTGCCGGGCGCTGTGCGGCGGGGGCGCCGGCACCGCCGTAGCCACCGGCCCCGGCCCCGGCGCCCGATCCTGCGCCATAGCCACCGCTTCCGCCTCCGTAGCCGGAAGGGGCGCCCGTCGCCGGGGGTGCCGAGCCGCCGCCCGACGGGTCGACGACCGCCTCGATCTTCCACTGGACGCTGAACTGCTCGGACAGCGCCTGCCGCAGTACGTCCTCGCTGCCGCTGCTCGTGAAGTTGTCACGGGCTCCGGCGTTGACGAAGCCGATCTGGAGGGTGGTGCCGTCGAAACCGGCGATATGGGCGTTCTGGCTGAGCAGGATCCAGGTGAACCGGCGGCGGTTCTTCACCGCGTCCAGGATGTTCGGCCAGAGCGTCCGGGGGTCGAGGCCGCCGGCGGGGGGCGCGTAGGCGGTGCCCTGGGCCGGGGTGGCCGCCGGAGCGGCGGGAGCGGACGGCGCGGGGGCGGCGGGCGTGGCCGGGGGCCGGCCGGGGCCGCCGCCCGCGGGCGCCGCGGTGGGCCAGCCGCCCGGGCGCCTGCCACTGCCGGCGGCCGTCGCGGCGGGCCAGGCACCGGGCGCCGGTGTCTGCGCGCTCGCGTCGGCGGGGGCGGGAGCCTGGGCGTCCCGCGCCGCCGCGGGCGGAGGCGCGACAGGGGCTGGGTCCTGCGGGGCGACCGGGGCCTGAGCGGCGACCGGAGGGGCCATCGGGGGCTGCGGCTGAGGCTGAGGCGCAACCGGGGGTTGGCCACCGCCCGCCGCCGGACCCCGCACCGCGGCCCGGGCCGCCGCGGCCCCGCCCCCGGGCGCAATGGCGGCGGCGCCGGGAGACCGGTCCGCCGGAGCACCGCCCGGCACCGCTCCCCCGTGGACCTCGGGCCCGGGTACGTACGCCGCCGCGGGCGCGCCGCCGCCCGCGGAGAAGTTCACGCCCCGCTCGATGCGGTCCAGGCGGGCCATCACGGCGCGCGCGTCGCCGTAGGCGGCGGGCAGCAGTACGCGGGCGCAGATCAGTTCCAGCTGGAGGCGGGGCGAGTGGGCGCCGCGCATCTCGGTCAGTCCCTCGTTGACGAGGTCGGCGGCGCGGCTGAGCTCGGCGGCGCCGAAGGTGCCCGCCTGGGCCTGCATGCGCTCGACGACGTCGACGGGGGCGTCGATGAGCCCCTTCTCGGCCGCGTCCGGCACGGCGGCCAGGATCACCAGGTCGCGCAGCCGCTCCAGCAGGTCGGCGACGAAGCGCCGCGGGTCGTTGCCGCCCTCGATGACGCGGTCGACGACCTCGAAGGCGGCGGCGCCGTCACCGGTGGCGAACGCCTCGACGACGGAGTCGAGCAGCGAACCCTCGGTGTAGCCGAGCAGGGACGTCGCCATGGCGTACGTCACACCGTCCGCGCCGGCGCCGGCCAGCAGCTGGTCCATGACGGACATGGAGTCACGCACGGACCCGGCGCCGGAGCGCACGACGAGCGGCAGGACGCCGTCCTCGACGGGGATGGCCTCCTGCTTGCACACCTCGC
Source organism: Streptomyces sp. NPDC059582 (assembly GCF_042735715.1). Classification (NCBI taxonomy): domain Bacteria; kingdom Bacillati; phylum Actinomycetota; class Actinomycetes; order Kitasatosporales; family Streptomycetaceae; genus Streptomyces; species Streptomyces sp. NPDC059582. Next base: position 168,948 of record NZ_JBHWCC010000005.1, on the reverse strand, counting down.
CGAGATAGTCCCGAAGGGTCCCGGGCGGCACGAGCCGGAAGGGGTAGTGGTGGGTACGCGACCGGATCGTCCCGATGACCTTCTCGGGTTCGGTGGTCGCGAAGATGAACTTCAGATGCTCCGGCGGCTCCTCGACGACCTTGAGCAGGGCGTTGAAGCCGGCCGACGTGACCATGTGGGCCTCGTCGATGATGTAGATCTTGTAACGGCTGCGGGCCGGCCCGAAGAAGGCCTTCTCCCGCAGGTCACGGGCGTCGTCCACACCGCCGTGCGACGCGGCGTCGATCTCGATGACGTCGATGGACCCCGGCCCGTTGCGCGCCAGGTCACGGCAGGAGTGGCACTCGCCGCACGGGGTCGGCGTGGGACCCTGCTCACAGTTCAGGCACCGGGCGAGGATGCGCGCGCTGGTCGTCTTGCCGCACCCGCGAGGACCGCTGAACAGGTACGCGTGATTGACCCGGTTGTTCCGCAGGGCCTGCTGCAACGGGTCGGTGACATGCTCCTGCCCGATGACCTCGGCGAAAGACTCCGGGCGATAGCGGCGGTACAGCGCGAGAGACGACACGCATACGAGGTTATAGGCGCCCACTGACAACCGGCCCCGCCCGCAAACACAAGCGCCCCCCACGCACCCGCCAGAGCCAACCTACCCTTGCTGCCTTCCGGCCCTGGGGGAGTTCAGTCAGATAGCGCCGCGTGAGGGGCTGCCCAAACAGTACCTGATGCCGGCGGTGCGGAACGAGTTCGCAAGCACTCCTCTCGGTCATGTAATGTTCCGACCGGAGGATTCGCCTAGAGGCCTAGGGCGCACGCTTGGAAAGCGTGTTGGGGGCAACCCCTCACGAGTTCGAATCTCGTATCCTCCGCCAGTGCCTCACCGGGCACGATGTCGAAGGGCCCCACCGTTCGCGGTGGGGCCCTTCGACGTTTCCGTCCCGGTTTCCGTCCCGGCGTCGAAAAGGGCCCCACCGCCCGGTGGGGCCCTTCCGTGTCGTTCGTGGGCTGTGTCTATGCGCCGACGGGTGCCTCAGTGGTCATCGGGCACCGGCGGTCGGTCAGTGGTGGCCGCCGTGACCGTTGCCGTGACCGTTGCCGTTGCGGTGGTGGTTGCCCCAGGCGTAGTCGTCGACGAAGCGGTTGCGGTCGTTGCGCAGGGTGGCGGTGTCCGAACGGTCGTCCCACACGTAGTTGCGACGGTCCTGGTAGAGGTCGGTGCGGGTGTCGTGACCCTTGCCGGTGTGGATGCGGACGGTGGACCGGCCGTCCAGCCGGACGTGGCGGAAGGTGAACTTGTGGCCGTCCTCGTTCTTGAGGGTCCAGCCGTTCAGGTCGACGCTGCGGCGGCTGGTGTTGGTGACCTCCACCCACTCCTTGTTCAGGGAGTGGTTGGAGCCGTAGGAACGGTCACCGCGGGACGGAGAGGCGTAATGCACGTCGCTGATCTTGACCTGCGGCTGGTTCGGGCGGGCGTGGTCGGCGGCGGTCGCCGGCAGTGCCGCCGCTCCGATCAGAGCGCCGGCCGCGAGCGCGGCAGCGGCCAGACGACGGGCGGTTACAGAAGCAGTAGCGGACACAGGTACCCCTCGGGTTGTGCGGGCACCTCCCCGCCTCGGCCGTGGGCCGTGTCGGGGGTGGTGCGATGTGCGGTGGCGACCGGCTGGCCGCGCACTCACACTCTGGCCGCCACGGGCCGACGTGAACGCGATACGCGCATGGTGTGACGAAGCGACCACATTGCCGTTACCTTCGCCTGTAATGCCCATCTATACCGAAAAGGCATGATGTTGACGCCACGCCAGTCGATCAACCCTTGTGGGCACTGGCCGGCGGCGGTCTGCCACCCCGGTTCGCCACCCCACCCGGGACTCGGCCGTCACCCGAAAGTGAGTAACAGTCCGCGGCCGCACGGAGTGCGGCGACGTTCGGTGCGAGGGATGGAATCCGCAAGGTCACGGGCAGTGCGGCGCCCTGTGGCCGCAGCGTCGGCGCTTCGCCCTGCCTAGCGGTCGATCCGCACCTGTCGGGTCTCGCTCACCTGGTCCACGTCCGACACCCTGACCGTGACCTTCATGGACCAGGTGCCGGGCAGGGGGAGGTTGAACGCGTCCGCCGCCCAATAGCCGCCCCGGTCCGTCACCTTGGTGTCGAGCGGACCGATCCTCTGCCCGGGAAGAGTGAAGGAGAGGCGGAGTTCGGGGACCGTGGACAGGCCGCCGTCGGGGCCGAAGACCACGGCCTCCACCGAGTTGTCACCCACCCGGCCGGGGTCGAGCGTGACCTGCACCTCGCCCTGGGCGCCGGGGGTGCCGAGGTCGAAGGGGACGGTGGTCACGGAGGCGGCGGCGATACCGGGCCCGGACACCGCCGCCGCCCCCGGCTCCGCCGCCTCGGCCTCGGCGCGGCCGGGGAGGGTGGACGTGAGCGCCGTCGTGATCACGAGCACCACCAGGCCGACGGCGGCCTCGGCGAGGACGGAACGGCGCAGGCCTCGCGCGGCGCCGACCTCCGACCGCGACAGCGGCTGCGGCTGCGGCTGCGGCTGCGGCTGCGGCTGCGGCTGCGGCTGCGGCTGCGGCTGCGGCTGCGACAGCGGCTGCGAATCCGCATCCTGTACCGACACCGAATGCCGTTCCGGTGCCGACTCCCGTACCAGTGCCGGCTCCGGTTCCGGTCCCTGCTTCGGGAGCGGTGGTCCGCCCGCCATCTCCGGTACCCGTTCCGTCACGGCCACCTCCACCGACGCCAGCCGTGCCGTCCAGCGCCGCGAGGCGGACGCCGCCGTCAGCAGCAGCGTCACCGCGGCCAGCTTGAGGAGCAGGAGGCGGCCGTACGAGGTGCCGGTGAGCGCGGACCAGGAGCCGAGGCCGCGCCAGGACTGGTAGACGCCGGTCACCACCAGGACCGTGACGGCGGTCGCCGCGATGCGGGAGAAACGGGCGATCACGGGGGCCGGGAGCCCGGTACGGCCCAGCACGGTCAGCAGGGCCGCCAGGCCGCCCAGCCAGACCGCCATCGCCAGCAGGTGCAGGACCGAGGACGTGATCGCCAGCGGGACCTGGAGGCCGGCCGAGGCGTGCTCGGCGACCGCCCAGGTCAGGGCCAGACCGAGGGAGAGCGCGGCGGCAGACGCGAGGGTCGCGCGCGTGGGCGGACGCCTGCGGGCCCGTAGGAGGAGGACGGCGGCCACGGCCAGCAGGGCCAGACGGGCCAGGAGCACCAGGCCCGGACGGCCCGTCAGGGTACGGGTCAGGGCGGACGGGTCGAGGGCCGCCGCCGGGCCCTCGCCGGTCTCGTACGGGGTGCGCAGCACCAGCAGGACGGCGGTGGACGCCAGCAGGGTCCACCAGCCCACGACGAACGGTGTGCGCAGGGCGGCGGTGTGCGGCGGGCGGCACGCCAGGACGAACGCGGCCGTGCCGATGAGGAGGGCCGCGGCGAGGTAGGCGGCGTACCGGGCGATGCCGTAGAGGGCGGCGGTGGCCGGGTCCTCCGTGGGGCCGGCGTTCACCGCGGCCGTGGTCGGGGTGGGTTTGCCGACGGAGAAGGTGAACGCGCCGGAGATCGGGTGGCTGTCCGCCGAGACCACTCGCCAGGCCACGGTGAAGGTGCCTTCGCCCAGTTCGGCGGGGAGGGTGACCCGGGCCGTGTCCGCGCGGTCCGCCGCGTGCTGCGGCTCGCCCGTGCGCACCTGGCGGTTGTCGGGGTCGAAGACGCGGAAGGAGTCGTCGAGCAGGCCGACGGACTCCGTGAAGGTCAGGGTGATGTCACGGGGAGCGGACTTGAGGACGGTGGCGTCGGCGGGGTCGCTGCCGCGGAGGGCGGCGTGGGCCGAGGCCGGTCCCGCGCTGCCGAGGAGGAGCAGGACCAGCACGGTGCCCAGCAGCACCAGCCCTTGAAGTCGCCGGTCCGCGTGCCGTGCACCGCCCCGTCGTCCGCCATCGCGCCCTTCGCTCACGTCACCGCTCCGTCTTCGGACTCGTGTGCTCTGGAATACGTACGGACGAGAACTCCTCCGCGCTCACCGCCGGCCAGCCCGTACGGCCGACGGCCCCCTCGCCGCTCACCGCCGACGGCTCCGTACGGCCGACGGCCCCCTCGCCGCTCGCCGCCGACGGCTCCGTACGGCCGACAGCCCCCTCGCCGCTCACCATGTGGGCCGTGCCGAGACTCCGCCGTCCAGCACCAGGTCGTGTCCGGTGAGCCAGGACGCCAGGGGTGAGGCCAGGAACACGCACGCGTCGCCCACGTCCCGCGGGCGTCCCAGCCGGCCGAGCGGGGCCGCCTGTCGCCACCGCCGCACGCCCTCCGGCCAGGCCTGCTCCAGTCCCTCGCGGTCGATGAGCCCGGGGGAGACGGTGTTGACGCGGATGCCGTGGTGCCCGTACTCCAGGGCCGCGGAACGGGCGTGCATCACCACCGCCGCCTTCGAGGCCGCGTAATGGGCGTGCGCGACCGCGGGCATCCGGGCCTCGATCGAGGCGATGTGCGTCACCGTGCCGCCGCCCTCCTGCCCGCGCATGACCTCCACGGCGGCCTGCGTGCAGGCGAACACGCTGGACAGGTTGGTGTCCACCACCGCCCGCCACTGCGCCGCCGTCATCCCCGCCAGCTCCCGCGTCGGCTGCACGCCCGCGTTGTTGACCAGCGCCGTCAGCCGGCCCTCGCCCCAGGCGGCCGCCTCGCCGACCAGGCGCCTGCACTCGTCCTCGTCGGTCAGGTCCGCGCGCAGGACGACGGTCCGGGCGCCCGAGTCCCGCAGGGTGTCCGCCGTGTCCCGCGCCGCCGCGACCGAGGTACGGCAGTGCAGCGCGACCGCCGCGCCCTCCTGCGCGAACCTGAGCGCGATGCCCCGGCCTATACCGCCGCCCGCGCCCGTGACCAGGGCGACCTGTCCCTGAAGAAGCCCGCTCATGGGCGGCACAGTGCCACGATCCGGGCGGCCTCGGCCGGATAGCGCGCCGTCAGTTCCGCCGGATCACCGTGCTCGTAACCCTCGTACGCGAAACCGGGGGCCATGGTGCAGCCGAAGAACGTCCACGCGCCGTCGCCGTCGACCCGCGCCCCCATCCAGGTGCCGGCGGGCACGGTGAACTGGAGGTGCTGGCCGGCCCGTACGTCGGGGCCCAGGACGACCGTCTCCGCGGTGCCGTCGGGGGCGAGGAGCAGGAGGCGCAGCGGGTCGCCGAGGTGGAAGTGCCAGACCTCGTCGCCGGGCAGCCGGTGCAGGGCCGAGAAGTCGTCCGCGGTGAGCAGGACGACGATCGCGGTGCCCTCCGGGCGGCCGTCCGGCCGCTCGGGGCCCGCCCAGGTACGGCGGAACAGGCCGCCCTCGCGCGGCAGGGGCCGCAGATCGTAGTGGGCGACGAGGTCTTCCGGGGTCACCCGGGGAAGGCTACCTCCCGGCGCAGGAAGGCCAGTTGGGCGTGCTTTTCCGGCAGGTACACGTCCGGGAGGTCGATCTCCGGCAGGACGACGACCGGGCCCGCCTCGAAGCCCTGGCGCAGGAAGCGGCTGATCGCCTTCTCGTTGCGCACGTCGGGGTCGACCACGACCCGGCGCCGGTCCAGGACCACCAGGACGTACGTGGCGAGGACGCCCATCAGGGCGGACGACCAGCCGGGGCGCACGCCCTCGTCCCCGGCGGGCGCGAGCAGCAGGTGTACGCCGATGTCGCCGGGCCGGACCTCGTAGCACTCGCTGACCCGGTCGGCGTCGGGCTCGTAGGTCTGGAGCAGGCCGACCGGTTCGCCGTCCTTGACGGCGAGGTAGGCGTGGTGGGTGTCGAGGGTGTCCAGGTGGGCGTAGATCTCGGCCACCTGGTCCCTGGTCAGGCCGTTCATGCCCCAGAAGGCGGCGCGCTCCTCGCTCACCCAGCGGTGGACGACCTCGGCGTCGGCCTTCGCGTCGAGGGCGAAGAGGCGCACGGTGCCGAAGCCGTCGGCCTCCTGCTCGTGGAGCGCCTCGCGGTCGGGGGCGGCAAGGGGGTCAGACATCGGTCTCCTTCTCCAGCTGGTCCCAGTCGGTGACGACCGGGGCGAGATCTCCCGCCAGCCACAGCGGGAGCTGATCACGGTGGTGCGGTGTGCCGGGGATGCCGGAGGCGCCGAACGGCACCACCCAGCGGCTGTCCTCGCGGCGGGCCAGGTCCCACACGTAGCGGGCCGCCGGGCCGCGCGCGGCGAGGTCGGTGAGGCCGGGCACGGCGGTGGTGCACAGCACGCAGTCGTGGTCGCCGGACAGCCCGGGTCCGGTGTACGACGGGTCGGGCAGCGCCTGCCAGGGGGCGAGCCGGTGGGTGTCGCCCCACGGGCGGTCGGCCGGGTGGGCGGCGGCCGTCTCCTCCAGGGCCTCGCGGACCACGGCCGCGCGGTCGATGCCGTACAGCTTCTCGGCGCGCAGCAGGTGTTCCAGGGCGAAGCCGACGCGCGGGGCGAGGGCGAGCCAGGGCAGGAGGACCTCGGGGTAGGCGGGCGGTGTGGTCAGGGCGGCGAGCGCGGGGTGGGCGGCCAGCCGGCGGACGACCGCGCCGCGCAGGGCCGCGTAGGCGGAAGCGTCCGTGCTGGTGGCGTCCATGTGCCGGTTCCAGCGCAGGAGGCTCTCGCGCAGGCCGGCGGCCTGTTCGGTGAGGCCGTCGAGGGCCGCCAGGTGGTCCAGCAGGGCGGCGGCGGAGGCGAGGTGGGTGTCGGTGTGGATGGCGGGCATGTCGGCCGCGGACAGGACGCGGCGCCGGTCGAGGAGGGCCCGGATGCGGTCGGCGCGGTGCGGCGGCGCGAACTCGACGCCGAGGGGGGTCGCGGGGCCGCGCTGGTTGGCCATGACGGCGATGCCGTCGGTCAGACCGGCGCGGGGCGGCTCGTGCCAGCCGGTCCACTCGTGGCCGGGCTCCCAGGCCGGGACCAGCCGGGTGCGGTTGGCGTCGGAGCGCACCGGCACCCGGCCCGCGACCCGGTGGAGCAGGCCGCCCTCGGTGTCGGCGGCCTGGACGACGTTGACGGGCTCGGCCCAGGCGTCGAGGGCGCGGTCGACGTCGGCGACCCGGCGGGCGCGCAGCAGCGGAAGGAGCGCGCCGAAGCCGAGGTCGGCGGTGACGCGGGGCGGGTAGCGCAGGCTGAGCGCGAGTGCCGTGCCGTCGTCGAGGCCCTCGGGGCCGCCGGCGATGACCGGGCCGCGGTCGGTCTCGATGACCTCGACCTCGACCGTCTCCTCACCGGCCACGCGGACGAGTTCGGTGTGCCGGGTGGCTCGGTGCCAGGTTCCGTCCGGGCCGAGGGCCTCGACGCCGGCGCCGGTGCGGCGCAGCCGTTCGCGGTAGAGGTCCTGGTAGTCGGCCATGGCGTTGGTGATGGCCCAGGCGACCGTGCCGGTGTGACCGAAGTGGGCGATGCCGGGGATGCCGGGCACGGCGAGGCCGACGACGTCGAACTCGGGGCAGGCGAGGCGGATCTGCTGGTAGACGCCCGGGTCCTCGATGAAGCGGTGCGGGTCGCCGGCGATGACGGCCCGGCCGGTGGCCGTGCGCTCGCCGGCGACCAGCCAGCCGTTGCTGCCGGAGGTGCCGGGGCCGTCGGTGGCGAACAGGCCGACCGCGTCCGGGCCGAGGTGGCGTACGGCCTCCTCCCGCCAGAGCTTGGCGGGGAAGCCCGCGAAGAGGATGTGGGTGGAGAGCCAGACGGCGAGCGGGCTCCAGGGCTCCCAGCGGCCGGGCGGGAGGTCCGTCCGGGTGAACTCCGGGGCCGTGGTGGCGGCCAGGCCCTCGTTGACGCCGTCGACGTAGGCGCGGACCCAGTCGGCCGTCTCGGGGTCGGTCCGCTCCAGGGCGGCGTAGCAGCGTCTGGCCGTGTCGTCGAGGCGGACGCGGCGCGCGAAGCGGTCCCAGGGCAGGGCCTCGGGTCCGAGGAAGGCGGCGGAGGTGCCCTGGGCGCGGTGCCGTTCCATCTCCAGCTGCCAGGCGCGGTCCCGGGCGGTGACCCGGCCCTGGGCATGGGCCAGTGCGTGGGCGCTACCCGCGCGCAGATGCGGAATTCCCCACGCATCTCGGTAGATCTCGGTGGTCACCGCTGTGGCCCCTCTGTCTTTTAGGTTAGCCTTGCCTAAGTAGGCCGTGACGGAATCGTACGCGAGACGTGAAGGAGTGCCATGGGGCAGGGGCGGGGTTGGGAAGGTGCGGTCCTGAGGCTGATGCGCGCCAAGGACTTCACCTTCACGGTGACGGACGCCGAGGACGTCACCCCGGACTTCCGGCGGCTGCGCCTGACCGACGGCGGCCTGCTCGCGGCGGCCGGCGTGCACCCGACGATGTGGGTGCGGCTGTGGTTCGACAACGCGGGCAAGCCGCACCAGCGGGCCTACACACTGGTCGATCCGGATCCGGCGGCCGGCACCTTCGCTCTGGAGTTCGCGCTGCACGAGGGGTGCGCCAGCGACTGGGCCCGGGCCGCGAAGCCCGGGGACACCGTGGAGGCGACCGTCCAGGGCACCGGTTTCGAGCGGCCCGAGCCCGCCCCCTCGCACCTCGTGGCGATCGGCGACCCGGCCTCGCTGCCCGCGATCAACTCCCTGCTCGACGCGGTCGGTACGGCCCCGGCGACCATCTTCTTCGAGGGCGCAGCCGACGCCCTTCCGCTGCGCGCCGACCCGGCCCGCCACGAGGTGCGCCAGGTGCCCCGGCCGGACTCCGGCGGCCGGCTCGTGGAACGGGTGAAGGCGGACCTGCCCGCACTGCTCGCGGCCACCCCGGACCCGTACGTGTGGATCGCCTGCGACACGGTGACGACCCGGGCGCTGTCGACGTACGTACGCAAGGAGCTGGGCGTTCCCAAGCACCGGACGCACGCGCTCGGGTACTGGCGCGCGTCCTGACCCCGTACGCGCGATCATCTACCCATGGACGTCACCCTGCACCTCGCCCAGGACCCCGAGGCCGACGAGCTCCTCGGCCGCTCCCCGCTCGCCGCGCTGGTCGGGATGCTGCTGGACCAGCAGGTCCCGATGGAGTGGGCGTTCAAGGGGCCGGCGACGATCGCGCGGCGGATGGGCGCCGACGACCTGGACGCGCACGCGATCGCGGCCATGGACCCGGAGGCGTTCGCCGCGCTGCTGTCCGAGAAGCCGGCCGTCCACCGCTACCCGGGGTCCATGGCCAAGCGGATCCAGCAGCTGTGCCAGTACCTCGTGGAGCACTACGACGGTGACGCCGAGGCCCTCTGGCGGGGCGTCGGCAGCGGGCCGGAACTGCTCGGGCGCCTCCAGGAGCTGCCCGGGTTCGGCAAGCAGAAGGCACAGATCTTCCTCGCGCTGCTCGGCAAGCAGCTCGGGGCTCGGCCCAAGGGCTGGCGGGAGGCCGCCGGGGCCTACGGCGAGGCGAAGTCCTTCCGTTCCGTCGCCGACATCACCGGGCCCGAGTCGCTCGCCAAGGTGCGGGCGCACAAGCAGGAGATGAAGGCGGCGGCGAAGGCGGCGAAGGCGGCCGGCGCCTAAGGCCTCTCGTTCGGACCGGGTCGGTCGTGGCCGACGGGGCTGATCGGCGAGCCCGAGCGGGGTGTGGCGCGGGTGGCCGCGAGGCGGAGGAGGGCGTCGAGGCCGAGCGCCGGCAACCGACGACAACGCCGCGCACGCGCGTGCCACACCCCGCGGCACCGGACCGATCCGAACGACAAGCCCCAGCCGTCAGCCGCCCGGCCCAGCCCGGGTGGCGGGAGGCCGGAACCCGGTCCAAGCATGGACCATGACCGAGCCACCGACCGGTGCCACCTGGGGCCCGGAATACGACGACCGCAAGGTGCACGCCGAACGCGCGTCCGTCCCGCCCGGCGGCGGCCGGACCGGCGGCCACGAGCTCGAACCACCGCTCGAAGGGCCGCTGCACGCCCTCTCCGAGGCCGCCTGGCAGGTCGTCCTGCTCACCGGCGTCGCCTCGCTCGTCCTGGGCATCCTGGTGCTGATCTGGCCGGGCGCCTCGCTGCTCGCCGCCGGCGTCCTTTTCGGCATCTACCTGCTGGTCAGCGGAGTTCTCCAGCTGGTCTCCGCGTTCGGCACCCACAAGAAGACCTCGCTGCGCGTGCTGGCCTTCATCAGCGGCGCCCTGTCGATCGTGCTGGGCCTGTTCTGCTTCCGCGGCCCCATGCAGTCGATCCTGCTGCTCGGTCTGTGGATCGGCATCGGCTGGGTGATCCGCGGGATCACCCAGACCCTGGCCGCCGTCCACGACCGCGGCATGCCCGCGCGCGGCTGGCAGATCTTCCTCGGGATCGTCACCTTCATCGCCGGGATCGTCCTGATCGACTCGCCGTTCGAGTCGGTCGCCGTGCTCACCCTGGTCGGCGGGATCTGGCTGATCGTGGTCGGCATCGTGGAGATCGTCACCTCGTTCCGGATCCGGGGAATGGCCCGGCAGGTCCCGCGCGCCGCATGAACCCCGCCTACGCCGAGCGGGCGGATCTGCCGCCCGGCGCGATGAACGTCGTACGCCGCCCGGGGAGATGAAGCTCCGTGAGCAGCAGCACCGCCCCCCGCCGCACCCCGTACGGCCGTGCCTGGCTGCGGGCGCTCGTCCTGCTGCTCGCCCTGCTGGTGCCGGGCACCCACGCCGAGGTCCACGCGGCCCCGGCCGTCTCCGGCGTCTCCGGTGAGACGACCGTCGAGTACGACATCCTCGACGGCGCTCTGCGGCCGCCGGCCCGCACCGCCCACCGGCCCGCCGCGCCCCTGCGGCCCGCGCCCCTGCCGGATCCCGCGCCCGGTGCGGCCCGGGGTCCGGCCTGCACCGCCCCGCTCGGCTCCGCGTACCCCCCGCACCCCGCCCTGAGCACCGTGGTCCTGCGCTGCTGACGAGAACCGGTCTCCTCCGGTCCCCCTCGGTTCAGTACGACGCAAGGAACACGGACAGCCATGCTCAAAGACCCGTACGCGGTCCTGCGCGCCCTGCTGCGCGCCGAAGCCGCACGCAACGCGCCGAAGCCGGAGACGAAGGAAGCGAGGCAGGCGAAGCCGCAGCCGTCGCCCGTGAGCGAGCGGCAACACGGCTGACCCGGAGCCGGGCCGGACGCTTGCGCGCGTCCGGCCCGTCCCGGCAGGGCGGCAGTTGCTCACCCCCGCCGCCGGACCGTCCTCGCCACTCCCCGGTGGCCCGGGCTCCCGATGGGCGGTCCTCAGCGTCGGCGGCGGGCCGTGCCGAAGAGGGAGCGGCTGATCTCGCGGCCGAGTTGGGTGCCCAGGGAGCGGGCCAGGGACTTGAACATGCCGCTGCCGACGACCTGTTCGACGACGGACTGCTGCTCCCGGGGCGCCGCCTGCCGGCGGCCCGTCGGGGCCGCCTCGGTGGGAGCCTGCGACTGCGCCGCCGCGAGCTTCTCGTACGCCGACTCCCGGTCCACAGCCTGTGCATAACGGGCGTGCAGCGTCGAGGAGCGGACCGCCTCGTCCAGGGCCGTGGCGTCCGCCGGGCCCATCAGGGACTCGGGGGCGCGCAGCCGGGTCGCGGCGACCGGCGTCGGGGCGCCCTTCTCGCTCAGCACGGTGACGACGGCCTCGCCGGTGCCGAGGCCGGTGAGGAGCTCCTCCAGGTCGTAGCGGGAGTCCGGGAAGGTCTTCACGGTGGCCCTCAGGGCCTTCTGGTCGTCCGGGGTGAAGGCACGCAGGGCGTGCTGGACGCGGTTGCCGAGTTGGGCGAGGACGTCACCGGGCACGTCCTTGGGGGTCTGCGTGACGAAGAAGACGCCGACCCCTTTCGAGCGAATGAGGCGGACGGTCTGCGTGATCGAGTCGAGGAACGCCTTGGAGGCGCCGGAGAAGAGCAGATGCGCCTCGTCGAAGAAGAAGACCAGCTTCGGCCTGTCCGCGTCGCCCACCTCGGGCAGGTCGTGGAAGAGGTCGGCCAGCAGCCACATCAGGAAGGTGGAGAAGAGCTGCGGCTTGTCCTGGACGGCGGGGAGTTCGAGGACGGAGACGACGCCCCGCCCGTCCGCCGCGGTGCGCAGCAGCTCGCTCGTGTCGAACTCCGGTTCGCCGAAGAAGTCCGCCATGCCCTGCGCCTCGAACGCGGTGAGCGAGCGCAGGATGACCCCGGCCGTGGCCGTGGACAGGCCGCCGATGTTCTTCAGCTCGCCGCGGCCCTCGTCGGAGGTGAGGAAGGCGACGACCGCCCTGAGGTCCTTGAGGTCGACGAGTTCCAGGCCCTTGGTGTCGGCGTAGTGGAAGATCAGACCGAGCGACTGCTCCTGGGTCTGGTTGAGCTGGAGCACCTTCGACAGCAGTACCGGCCCGAAGCTGGTGATCGTGGCCCGCACCGGGATGCCGTGGCCGAGTCCGCCCAGGGCGAGGAACTCCGCCGGGAACCCGACCGGCGTCCACTGCTGGTGCACCTCGGCGGTACGCGAGCGCACCCTGTCGTCGAGCCGCCCCGGCCGCGAGATCCCGGACAGGTCGCCCTTGACGTCGGCGAGGAAGACGGGCACCCCTTGCGCCGAGAGCTGCTCGGCGATCAGCTGGAGCGTCTTGGTCTTTCCGGTGCCGGTGGCGCCGGCGACCAGACCGTGCCGGTTGAGCATGGGCAGCGGGATGCGGACCTGGGCGTCGGGCAGACAGTTCCCGTCCCAGATCAGAGCGCCCAGATCGAGCGCCGGTCCGGCGAAGGCGTAGCCGGCGGCGATCTCCAGAGCCTCCCCCGGGAGGGCGGGGGCGCTGGCGGCGGCCTCGGGAACGGCGGCCTGCGGCACTGTCTCGCTGTCACTCATCTCTGGCCCCTGTTCCCGTATGCCCCGCTTTACACCGTCTTTTCCAGCGTCGCACTCCGTCGCCATGGCTGCGCCCGGAACGTCTGGGCCGGTAGGCTTTCCGTGTGATCTTCAAGCGCATCGGAAACGGCCGGCCATACCCCGACCACGGCCGGGAAAGCACCCGGCAGTGGGCGGACGTCGCGCCGCGCCCGGTCCGCCTCGATCAGCTGGTGACCACCAAGCAGCAGCTCGACCTCGAGACCCTCCTCGCCGAGGACTCGACGTTCTACGGCGACCTCTTCGCGCACGTCGTGAAGTGGCAGGGCGACCTGTACCTGGAGGACGGGCTGCACCGCGCGGTGCGGGCGGCGCTCCAGCAGCGACAGGTGCTGCACGCCCGCGTGCTCGAACTGGGCTGAACCCCGTACCGGTCACAGTTGACCCTTTCGGGTACTCCTCACCCCAGTCGGATGATCATCTATTAGTCAGGGCCGCTCCGGCGCACTACGCTGCGCTCATGAGCATGCTGACTCCTCCCGGCATGGGCGGCCAGTACCGGATCACGGGGGACAAGTACCCGCGTATGCGCCCACCCCGGCGGCGCGGCAGGCTTGTCGTCGTGGGCATCGCCTCCGTCGCCGTGCTGGGCGTGGTCGGCTGGGGCACGCTGCAGCTCATCGACGTCTTCACCGGCGGGGGCAGGAAAGCGGCGGCCAGCGCCAAGGCGGGCTGCGCCACCAAGGCCAGCCCCTCGGCGAGCGCGACCCCGCGGGTGGTCCCGAAGCCCGCCCAGATCACCGTCAACGTCTTCAACGCCACGCCCCGCGCCGGGCTCGCCAAGCAGACCGCGGACGAGCTCAAGAAGCGCGGCTTCCGCATCGGCGAAGTGGGCAACGCGTCGAAGGAGTTCGACAAGAAGGTCGCGGGCGCGGGCGTACTGCTCGGCCCCACGTCCTCTCTGAACACCTCGCTGCCCGTGCTCGCCACCCAGCTCGGTACCGCCGAGCGCCGCACGGACGCCGCCCGCAAGGGCGACACCGTCGACCTCGTCATCGGCACCGGCTTCAAGCAGCTGACGGCGAAGGCGGAGGCCGACAAGGCACTGGCCGGGCTGACCACGCCGGACCCGGCGTCCAGCAAGACGAAGAGCGGCTGCTGACGACCCGGGGGGTCTTCGAGCAGCCGCCGTAGGCCGTACCGGCCTTGTGGGCCGTCCCCGGCCCGTTCGTCCTGTCGGGTTCGCCGGAGGGCCCTCTCGGGCCCCTCGAGCCTCCTGGGCCTGCCGGGTCCGTGAACCGCCCGCGAGCCGCCGCCCGTCAGTCGGCCGTCAGCCCCCCGGCTCCTCCCGGCGGCCTATTCGGCAGCGCCGTAGAGGCGGTCTCCCGCGTCGCCCAGGCCCGGCACGATGTAGCCCTGCTCGTTGAGGTGGTCGTCGACGGCAGCCGTGACGACCGTGACCGGGGTGCCCGCGAGCTCGCGCTCCATGACCGCGACGCCCTCGGGGGCGGCCAGCAGCACCACGGCGGTGACGTCGTCGGCGCCGCGCTTGATCAGCTCCTGGATCGCCGCGACCAGCGTCCCGCCCGTGGCGAGCATCGGGTCGAGGACGTAGACCTGACGGCCGGAGAGGTCCTCCGGCATCCGCGAGGCGTACGTGGAGGCCTGCAACGTCTCCTCGTCGCGCACCATGCCCAGGAAACCCACCTCCGCGGTCGGCAGCAGCCGCACCATGCCGTCCAGCATGCCGAGGCCGGCCCGCAGGATCGGCACGACCAGCGGGCGCGGGTGGGACAGCTTCACACCGGTGGTTTCGGCGACCGGCGTGACGATGTCGACCTGTTCGGTGCGCACGTCACGCGTGGCCTCGTAGGCGAGCAGGGTGACCAGCTCGTCGGCGAGGCGGCGGAAGGTCGCGGAGTCGGTGCGGCGGTCGCGCAGCGTGGTGAGCTTGTGGGCGACCAGGGGGTGGTCGACGACGTGGAGACGCATGTCCACAACAGTAACCGGGCCGAACGGGCCCGGCGCCCCCCACACTGGGTCAGCCTCTGCCCCGGGCTCGGGGAGATCCCTGGCGTCAAACCGCCCGTCGGAGGGAAGGTGGTGAGGACGGACCGGGGTGGTGTGTCTATGCCTGAGCTGCCTGACCTGCCTGACCTGCCTGATCGCGACTCGCCGGACGCGGGCGAGCCGCCCGAGACGGCTGCCGAGCGCCGTCGGCGACGCGCCCAGTTCCTGCACGACCTGGCCGAGGCGCGGGAACTGCGCGACCGCGTCCAGCCGCGCCGCGCCAGGACGGCCAGGTTGCGGCACGCGGTGCGGATGCGGACCTTCCGCTGGTAGGACTCGCCCGGACCGCGGACCGGTCCGACGGGAGGCGATCAAGGGGGTGGCCGTGCGCGGACGTTGGGAAAAGCCGCGTACGATCCGCAGGTGGCGGCAACGAGTGTGCTGGTGAGTCCCGTTCGGACGCGCTTGCCCCCGTGCGATCAAAACTGCCAGACACAGGGAGCCGAAGACGTCCCCTGAACGCCTTGTTTCTGCCACGATTCCGAGTGGGTGGGGCTCGGAGCACAGCTCTCCCCGCCCGCAACCTCCGCCGGGGGGACCCCCAACCGGCACGCCTATGACCAGTGGGAGAGTCACGGTGTACTTCGCCGCACTGCTCGCGCGCACCGAAGACGGGTGGGAAGCGAGCGACACGGAGCTCGACGATGTGGAGACCCTGTCGGATCTCGCCGACCTGGCCCGGGAGGCCTCGCCCGACGACGACACCGTCCTCGTGCTCATCGAGCAGGAGGACGGGTGGTTCGGAGTCGTCCGGGTGGACGGCGAGGACGACCCGCGCATCTACGTCTCCGACGCCGCCGCCGCCGCCCGCAGCAGCTACGGCGAGATCCTGCTCACCGACGAGCTGCTCGGCCGCGACCCGGGCGACCCCGACGACGAGCTGGACTCGCTCGACCTCGACGGCACCGAGGACGGTGACGACCAGGACGAGGACGAGGACGACGAGGGCCCGGCCGGGGACGGCGGTTCCGACGAGGCCGTGCCGCACGGCCCGGTCGGCGACCCCGGGATCCTCGACGACCTCGGCATCAGCGAGAAGGAGCTGAAGTTGCTGTCGGACGACGCGCTCACCGAGATCGCCGAGGCGCTGGGCGCCGCCGACGTCCTGGAGACCGTCCGCTGACCGCACCAGAGGCGGCCCGGACCCCCGACCCGGTACGCGACCGCTGGCGGGCCGCGATGCGGCTCGCCCTGGACGAGGCCGCACAGGCCGTCCGGGGCGGGGACGTCCCCGTCGGCGCCGTCGTGCTGGCTCCGGACGGCACGACCGTGCTCGCGGCCGGGCACAACGAACGTGAGGCCGGCGGGGACCCGACCGCGCACGCGGAGGTCCTCGCCGTCCGGCGGGCGGCGGCCGCGCTCGGCGAGTGGCGGCTCACCGGCTGCACGCTCGTCGTCACCCTGGAGCCCTGCACGATGTGCGCGGGCGCCCTCGTGCAGTCCCGCGTGGACCGGGTCGTCTACGGCGCCCGCGACGAGAAGGCGGGCGCGGCCGGCTCCCTCTGGGACGTCGTACGCGACCGGCGGCTCAACCACCGTCCCGAGGTGATCGAGGGCGTCCTGGCCGAGGACTGCGCGCGACTCCTCACGGAGTTCTTCCGGGACCGCTGAACCCACGAACACGAACCCCGAGCCACACACCCGGGGTCGCCGCACCCGGCACCGCACGACCGCCGCACCCCGGGCGGAAAGACCCCCGGTAAACGGATTTCAGAGCACGGCCCACCTTGGGGTAGGGTCTCCCTCGGTAGCGTGTCCGAGCGGCCGAAGGAGCTCGCCTCGAAAGCGAGTGTGGCGCAAGTCACCGAGGGTTCAAATCCCTCCGCTACCGCAGATAGGAGAGGCGCCCGGTTCATCGAACCGGGCGCCTCTTCGGTTTCCGTCTCAGTTTCCGTCTCAGTCAGCCCCGTCGGCCGTAGAGGTGGGGAACGGCGAGCGCTCCCGACCCGCGACGCCAAGCCGGGAGGCCGCGCTGAATCGTGATGGCAAAACCGGAGGTGCCCCTCCCGGCCCGTCGTGCTCACCGTGCCTGGGTCCAGTCGCCCGCCTCCATGCCCCAGATCCCTCCGGTTCAGTCGCGGCACCGGACCGGGTGCGGTCTCGGTGGGGCGCACGAACGTCCAGGCGCCCGCCCCGGCCCATGGTCGGGGCGGGCGCGCGTCGCCGCCATCCCGAATGTGACGAACAGTCATAATACGTTCCATTCTGTCAGCCCGGTCGAGAGGATTGCTGTGGCTATCTGTCAAACCGTGAGGGGGGTGGGCGCGCAGGAGGCCCTCCCGTCGTCGGCGCCGCCTGGTCTTCGAGTGCGTCGCTCGTGGCGGGATGGGGCGCTGCGGGCGCTGGTGGCAGGTCTCGTCGTAGCGGCCGGCCTGGCCCTGCCCATGGTGGCCCCGCAGGCCGCCCAGGCCGTGCCGCCCGGCACCTACGCCTACGTCGCCAACTTCAACGCTGACACGGTGTCGGTGATCAACACAGCGACGAACACGGTGGTGGTCACGGTTCCCGTGGGCGATGCGCCGTGGGAAGTGGCGGTGTCGCCGGACGGCACCCGCGCCTACGTCACCAACCGCGCCGATGACACGGTGTCCGTGATCAACACCGCGACCGACACGGTCGTCGCCACCGTCCCCGTCGGCCTTGAGCCCCTGGGGGTGGCGGTGTCGCCGGACGGCACCCGCGCCTACGTCACCAACTTCAGCGCCAACACGGTGTCCGTGATCAGCACGAACACCAACACGGTCGTCGCCACCGCCCCCGTCGGCGCTGCTCCCATCGGGGTGGCGGTGTCGCCGAACGGCACCCGCGCCTACGTCACCAATTCCGACGCCGACACGGTGTCCGTGATCAACACGGCGACGAACACGGTCGTCGCCACCATCCCCGTCGGCGACTTCCCGTTCGGGGTGGCGGTGTCGATGAACGGCACCCGCGCCTACGTCACCAATTTGAACGACGACACGGCGTCCGTGATCAACACGAACACCAACACCGTCGTGGCCACCGTCCTCGTCGGCGATGCGCCCCAGGGGGTGGCGGTGTCGCCGAACGGCACCCGCGCCTACGTCATCAACGCCGACGCCGACACCGTGTCCGTGATCAACACGGCGACGAATACGGTCGTCGCCACCGTCCCCGTCGGCGATGCGCCTCGAGGGGTGGCGGTGTCGCCGGACGGCACCCGCGCCTACGTCACCGACGCCAACGCCGACACGGTGTCCGTGATCAACACGAACACCAACACCGTCGTGGCCACCGTCCCCGTCGACGACCTCCCGTTCGGGGTGGCGATCGGGGTCGTGCCCCAGCCGACGCTGACCTGCGCGACCGCCACGGCCACCATCACCGGTACCAACGGCAACAACGTCCTGATCGGCACTCCCGGCAATGACGTGATCTTCGCTCTCGGCGGCGACGACGTGGTCGACGGCCGCGGCGGTAACGACCTCATCTGCGGCGGCGACGGCAACGACGTGCTGTCCGGCGGCGACGGCAACGACCGCGTCGAAGGTGGCAACGGCGCCGACAACCTGAACGGCAACAACGGCAACGACGCCCTCTTCGGCGGTCCAGGCAACGACGCGCTCTTCGGCGGCCCCGGCACGAACACCAACGACGGCGGCCCCGGCTCCAACGCCTGCTTCACCCCCTCCACCGGACCCGGCTGCTTCTGACCCACCCACACGCCTCCGACCTGATCGACGAACATCGGAAACGGGCCCCGGCACATCCCTCGCCGCAGCAGCGACCGACGCCCGGGGCCCGTTTTCGACGCTCCGCGACACAGCCCGTCAGGGGGCCTACTGCACGCTCCGAAACCCTGCCGGCCAGGCACATTCAGCGTGGTTGCGCGGCTCATCGATCAGTGCCAGGTCGCGACTTGATCGACTGGGGACAAGTCCACCAACGTGCCCCCATCGCTCACCTGACCGATGGGAGCCCGCCGGCGGCTCCGGCGCCGGGCCCGTCTCCGTTCCGCCCGAGGATCAGCAGGACCGTGGCGGTGGTGTGCCGGGCGTCGTACAGCCGGCCGTCGCGAACCTTCGCGTCGGTGAGGAGCTCCTTCCAATCGTCGTAGTCCGTTCGGGGGGATGTGCCTCGGCCATTCGAAGTCGCGAACAGCCACCCCTCCGCAGCCCACTCGGCTCCTGCAACCGCGCGGTCCGCGTCCTGCTCGGCCTGGTGCAGCCTGAGCAGATCAACAAGCTGTGCGGGGACCCCGACCGCGCGCCTCCCCGCGCGCGACTCGGTCTCGGCCGTTTCAGGGTTCGTACGCTCCCGCTGCGGGCAGTAGCCGGCCTTTCGGCCGCAGGTGTCCCCGCACCCGTGGGCGTAGCGCGGTCGGCGACGGCTCCGACGGACCATCAGGACACCCCGCTTCAGGTCCAGCCGGTGAGCACCGAGCACGGGGATCAGGTGCCTTCGCACGGCCACCCGTACCCGACCATCGTGTTCTCGTTGACGGCCAGCGGCGCGATGCTCTCCACCCAGTGGGTCAGCCACGTCGCGGGCGCGGCCGGACGGGAACCGCGTGACCGGGCCGCGGAACCGTAAGATCGTTGGCCCTCGATTCGACGTGTAGTTACACTCGCCGCCGGTAGCAGGGGCGCCCGCACCAGGGACCCCAGGGGCACGGCAGTCACAGGGGAGGCCGCGGTGGCGGTGAATGCGAAGAAGATCGCCGTGTATGTGCTCGTGGTCTTCGCGCTGTATGTGATCATCACAGACCCGGCCAAAGCCGCGGACTACGTCCAGATAGCCTTCGAGGGCATATCGGACGCCGCCCAGGCCATCGGCGACTTCATGACGTGGGTCGCCAACGGAGCCAAGAACTAGGGAGTCCCCGTGATCCGCCACCTGGTCCTCTTCAAGCTCAACGAAGGTGTGGACCGTGACGACCCGCGGGTCGTCGAAGGCGTCGCCGCCTTCCGGGCGCTCGGCGGCCGGATCGACGAAGTGCGCTTCTGGGAGTTCGGCTCGAACATCACCGACCGGCCCATCGCCCACGACTTCGCGATCAACTCGGCGGTGGACGACGCGGACGCCCTCCAGCGCTACCTGGAGCACCCCGCACACCAGGCGGGCGTCGCCCTGTGGCGTGAGTTCGCCACCTGGGTCGTCGCGGACTACGAGTTCTGACCCACAGGCCGCCCACCGACACGAACATCCCTGCGAAGCCCTGCGCCGGAACGAACAGTGCGGGGCTTTTTTGCGTCATATGCCCCAACTCGCCCTCAACACGGCGTTATGCGGTGCTTGCACACAGTGCACATGTCTTGTGATGCTATGACCGCTTTTGACGGATGATTGACGGATGAAGAGGTGGCGTTGACCGTGTCGGCCAGTACTGCGCCGCCCCAGGAGGAGGCCCCCGCCCAGGCGGAGGCTCCCGAGGCCCCTGTTCCGGCCCCGGCTCCGGAGAAGCGCCGCGGCGCCGACACCCGGGCCCTCACCCAGCTGCTCTTCTCCCAGCTCAAGGATCTTCAGCCGGGCACCCCGGAGCACAACCGGGTGCGCGGGGCGCTCATCGAGGCGAACCTCCCGCTCGTGCGCTACGCGGCCGCCCGCTTCCGCAGCCGCAACGAGCCGATGGAGGACGTCGTCCAGGTCGGCACCATCGGGCTCATCAACGCCATCGACCGCTTCGACCCGGAGCGCGGCGTGCAGTTCCCGACGTTCGCGATGCCGACGGTGGTCGGCGAGATCAAGCGGTACTTCCGCGACAACGTCCGCACGGTCCACGTACCGCGCCGGCTGCACGAGCTGTGGGTACAGGTCAACAGCGCGACCGAGGACCTGACGACCGCCTTCGGGCGCACCCCGACCACCGCCGAGATCGCCCAGCGGCTGCGCATCGGCGAGGACGAGGTGCTGTCCTGCATCGAGGCCGGACGGTCGTACCACGCCACCTCGCTGGAGGCCGCGCAGGAGGGCGACGGGCTGCCCGGACTGCTCGACCGGCTCGGCTACGAGGACCCGGCGCTGGACGGCGTCGAACACCGCGACCTGGTCCGCCATCTCCTGGTCCAGCTGCCCGAACGCGAACAGCGCATCCTGTTGCTGCGTTACTACAGCAATCTCACCCAGTCGCAGATCAGCGCGGAACTCGGCGTCTCCCAGATGCACGTCTCGCGGCTACTCGCGCGTAGCTTCCAGCGGCTGCGCTCCGCGAACCGGATCGAGGCCTGACCGCACGCCGGATCGAACCGTCACCTTAAAGAGCGAATCGCTCACCAGGACCGTTCCCGACAGTTACGCGGTGAAGGACCGTCAGACCCCTTCTCTGCAGGGCCGATCCGCTCCTCACATGTCGACATGTCACTACAGCGTGTTGCCGACATGTGACATTCTGCGGGAAGAGCGTTTGCCGCGGCTCCGGCTCCGGTATTCAGGTGAAGGCTGATGTTCCTCGCCGGGAACATCCGCCGCGACCGTCCCGCGACCCAAAGGGGGTGGCATGTCCGCAGACCAGGGCAGCTCGAAGGTGCTCACGCTCATGAAGAGTGCTGAGGCGCCAGTCGAGCCCGTCGTGCCCGACGCGCTCGACGACGTTTCGGCCCTCGAGGCAGCGCCGACCCCGGCTCTCCCCGCCTCGGGAGCCATCGACACCCGCACCCTCTCCCGCTCCCTGTTCCTGCGGCTCGCCGCCCTCGACGAGGAGAGCCCCGAACGCGCGTACGTCCGGGACACCCTGATCGAGCTCAACCTCCCGCTGGTGCGCTACGCGGCCGCCCGCTTCCGCTCGCGCAACGAGCCGATGGAGGACATCGTCCAGGTCGGCACGATCGGCCTGATCAAGGCGATCGACCGCTTCGACTGCGAGCGCGGGGTGGAGTTCCCGACCTTCGCGATGCCGACGGTCGTGGGCGAGATCAAGCGGTTCTTCCGCGACACCTCGTGGTCGGTGCGTGTGCCGCGCCGCCTCCAGGAGCTGCGTCTGGCGCTCACCAAGGCCAGCGACGAGCTCTCCCAGAAGCTGGACCGCTCCCCCACCGTGACCGAACTCGCCGCCGTCCTGGGCGTCTCGGAGGAGGACGTCGTCGACGGCCTCGCGGTCGGCAACGCGTACACGGCGTCCTCCCTGGACTCACCGGCCCCCGAGGACGACGGCGGCGAGGGCTCCCTGGCCGACCGCCTCGGCTACGAGGACAGCGCCCTGGAGGGCGTGGAGTACCGCGAGTCCCTGAAGCCGCTGCTGGCCAAGCTCCCGTCCCGTGAGCGGCGCATCATCATGCTGCGCTTCTTCGCCAACATGACCCAGTCGCAGATCGGCGAGGAGGTCGGCATCTCCCAGATGCACGTCTCCCGGCTGCTCACCCGGACGCTGGCACAGCTGCGCGAGGGCCTCATCTCGGACTGAGCCCGCCGAGCCCGAGCGGGTCACGAGGGTTCCTATTTGACGAGGCGTCAGCCACCATGGCGCGATGCTTCGAGCGACATGGGCGACATGGACACATGGCCGCCGGGGCGCCGTACTGGGCGCGTCGGCGGCCGTCGTCTGTCTGGGCGGGGTGCTGGGCGCCTGCGGGAGCGGCGGGGACGACGACGGCTATGTCGCGGTCGGGGCGGCCGGCGGGCCGTCCCGGGCCCCTGACGCGGCAGCCGGGCCCACGGGCGAGGTGACGCTGGTCCCGCTCGACGGCACCGGCGAGCGCACGAGCGCCCGCGCGAACGGCACGGGCCACTCACCGGGCCCAGGAGACGGCTCAGGAGACGGCGCGGGGGCCGACGCCGAGGCCGGTGCAGGAGCCGGTACGGATCCCGACGGCGGGGCCGCCCCCGGGGCACGCCCCACGAGCGCGGGAGCCGTCCCGTCCCACGGCGGCACGCAGCCCGCCCGCCCGGGCACCGGCGCGAGCCCGTCCTCGCCCACTCCGGCCCCCTCCCGTACGACGTCCGGTACGCCCGCCGCCCTGAGCGTGGGCACGCCGACGCGGGAGGCGGCGGACGAGCGGTGGTGCGAGAGGGTGACCCTCGTTTTCCGCAACACCGGAGGAACCGCGGTGCGCTCGGGCACGGTGACCTTCGGAACGCACGTCATCGGCGCGCTCGGCGTCGACTGGGCGACGGTCGGGTCGGCCGTGGAGCTTCCCGCGCCGATCGGGGCCGGCGCACGGGAAGTGAGGACCTGGACGGTGTGCGTCGACGCGTGGCGCGTGCCGCTGGGGATGCACGTCGAGACGCGGGACGTGTCCGTCCGGTGGACGTAGGAGGAGTCGAGCCTGCGGGGTGAGCGGTTCGCTCTACTTGAGCGCCAGCCAGGCCACCGCGGCGACGATCGCCACGGCGACGACGACGCCCACGATCAGGCCGATGCGGGGACCGCCGGTGGAGGCCGCCGGCTGCTGCTGCTGTCGGCCCTGGGGGGCCTCGTCGACGAACGCGCGGAACATCTGGGTGCTGCCGGCGGGGTCGTGGTTGCCCTGGGGGCCCTGGGTGTTAGCCATGGGCCAGGACACTAGCGAATACGGGGGCCGGGCCCAAGTGGGGGCTTCGCTCCCGATACCCACCGGTACCACGCACAGCCACCTGCGGATTTACGTTCGCAATACTTGCCTTTGCCAAGTTTTTGTCCCCACCCCTACCGCTTTATTTGCCTGTAGCAACCAACCTCTCTATGGTTGCCCTAAGCAACGAATAGGGGAGGTGTGATGGCCGAGCAGGCGCAGTTCGAGGAGCTGGCACGTCAGCTCAGTGCTGTCGGGGCCGTGAAACGGGACCTCGGGCGCATCCTGCCGCACGACTGCCCGGCCGGTTCCGCGGCCGTGCTGACGCTGCTCGGCCGCCACGGGGACATGCGCATGAGCAAGCTCGCGGAGCTGCTCGCCGTGGACATGTCGGTCACCAGCCGCCATGTCGCACACGTGGCCGAACGGGGTTGGATCGAACGGTCCCCCGACCCGGCGGACAAGCGCTCGCGCATCGTGCATCTCACGGCCACCGGCCAGGACCGGCTCGCCGAGCTGTCCCAGCGGACCACCGAGCTGCTCGCCGACCGGCTGAGCGACTGGACCGACGACGAGGTCGAGCAGCTCATCGGGCTGATGACCAGGCTCAGAGCCAGCTTCGGCGACTGCCGTGCCGCACCCCGGCTGCCGCTTCCCGTACTCGGGACGACCACCCGTACACCCGCAAGCACGTAAGAGAAGGAAGCCCATGGCAACGACCACACCAGCCGGTGTGCGGGCAGCTCACGCCAAGCACGGGGGAGGCTCCTCCGGCTCCTCCGACGCCCCGATGACGCACCGGCAGATCATGGAGGCGCTCTCCGGGCTCCTGCTCGGTATGTTCGTCGCGATCCTGTCGTCGACGATCGTCTCCAACGCTCTGCCCAAGATCATCGGTGACCTGGGCGGCGGCCAGTCCGCCTACACCTGGGTCGTCACGGCCGCGCTGCTCTCCATGACCGCGACCACGCCCCTGTGGGGCAAGCTCTCCGACCTGTACAGCAAGAAGGCGCTCGTACAGATAGCCCTGGTCATCTATGTCCTGGGATCCGCCGCCGCGGGTCTGTCGCAGAACGCCGGCACGCTGATCGCCTGCCGTGTGGTCCAGGGCGTCGGCGTCGGCGGTCTGTCCGCCCTCGCCCAGATCGTCATGGCCGCGATGATCTCCCCGCGCGAGCGTGGCCGCTACTCCGGCTACCTCGGCGCGACCTTCGCCGTCGCGACCGTCGGCGGTCCGCTGCTCGGCGGCGTCATCACCGACACCTCGTGGCTCGGCTGGCGCTGGTGCTTCTACGTCGGTGTGCCCTTCGCGGTCCTCGCGCTGATCGTGCTCCAGAAGACCCTGCACCTGCCCGTCGTGAAGCGGGACGTGAAGGTCGACTGGGGCGGCGCGTTCTTCATCTCGGCCGCGGTCTCGCTGCTGCTGGTCTGGGTCACCTTCGCCGGTGACAAGTACGACTGGATGTCGTGGCAGACCGCCGCGATGGTCGGCGGCGCGGTCGTCCTCGGCGCGCTGTTCGTGCTCGTCGAGTCCAAGGCGAGCGAGCCGATCATCCCGCTGCGGCTGTTCCGCAACCGCACCATCACCCTGTCCTCCGTCGCCTCGCTCTTCGTGGGCGTCGCGATGTTCACCGGCACGGTCTTCTTCAGCCAGTACTTCCAGCTGGCCCGTGGCGAGTCCCCGACCATGTCGGGCGTCTTGACCATCCCGATGATCGGCGGCCTGTTCGTGGCCTCCACGGTCTCCGGCCAGGTCATCACCAAGACCGGCCGCTGGAAGTACTGGCTGGTCAGCGGCGGCGCCCTGATCACCGCGGGCCTGGGCCTGCTGAGCACCATCCGCTACGACACGACCTACTGGCACGTCGCGATCTTCATGGCGCTGCTCGGCCTCGGCATCGGTATGACGATGCAGAACCTGGTGCTGTCGACGCAGAACCAGGTGGCGCCGTCCGACCTCGGCTCGGCCAGCTCCACCGTGACGTTCTTCCGCTCCCTCGGCGGTGCGGTCGGCGTCTCCGCGCTGGGCGCGATCATGTCCAACCGGATCACCCACTACGTCAAGGACGGCCTGACCGCCCTCGACCCCAAGTACCAGGCCGCCGCGGCCGGCTCCGGCACCGGCACCATCCCGGACCTGGGCGCGCTGCCCGCCCCGCTGCGCACCCTCCTGGAGAGCGCCTACGGCCACGGCATCGCGGACGTCTTCCTGATCGCCTCCGCGGCCGCGCTGGTCGGCTTCCTCGTCATGCTGTTCATCAAGGAGGTCCCGCTGCGCACCTCGGCCGCGCCTGCCCAGGCCGATCAGGCCGACGCGGGCGTTCCCACCGTCGCCGCCGCGGCAGCCGCCGAGGAGCGGACCCCGAGCCCTGCCGTCGCCGCGCCGGTCACCGGCGCGGACCTCGCGTCCGGTCTCGAGGGCACCCAGCACCTCGCCGCCGTCGCCACGGTGGCGGCGCCCGGGGAGTCCGTCCCCGGCGGCATCCCGGTCCGCGGGCACGTCCGCGGCGCCGAGAGCGTCCCGGTGCCGCAGGCCGCGGTCACGCTGATCTCGCTGGCCGGACGTCAGCTGGGCCGGTCCGTCGCGCAGGCCGACGGCTCCTACGGGGTGGACGCGCCCGGCACGGGCACGTACGTCCTGATCGCCTCCGCCGACGGCCACCAGCCGCAGGCCTCCACGATCGTGGTGAACGAGGAGCCGCTGGCGTACGACATCCTGCTCAACGGCACCAGCGGCCTGACCGGTGTGGTCCGCAGCGTCGAGACCGCGCTGCCGGTCAAGGACGCGATGGTGATCGTCACCGATGTGCGCGGGGACCTGCTGGCCACCGCCGCCACCGGTGCGCAGGGCGAGTTCTCCTTCGCCGAGCTGGTGCCCGGCGTGGTGACCCTCGCGGTCAACGCCGTCGGCTACCGCCCGCGCGCGCTGCCCGTCGAGGTGGGCGGCACCGGCGTCACCCGGATCGAGGTCGACCTCGACTCGGGCGCCCAGCTCCAGGGCGTCGTACGCGCCCCGCACGGTCCGCTGGCCGACGCCCGCGTGACGCTGGTGGACGCGGCGGGCAACGTGGTCGGCACGGCCACCACGGGGACGGACGGGGCGTACGCCTTCACCGACCTCAACGGCGGCGACTACACCGTCATCGCGACGGGCTACCCGCCGGTGGCCACCGCCCTGACGGTCACCGGACCCGGCGTCGACGGCCACGACATCGCACTCGCCCACCCCGGCGAGTAGTCACCCCCCCGGCCCGCGGCGGGCGGCGTGCTCCGAGCGGAGGCGCGCCCCGCCGCGGGCCGGTCTCTTGACGACCAATTTCTGATGCTTTGCAGGGAGAAAACGGGATGGGACTGACCGCGAGGATCCGCACCAGGGACGGATGGGCCGTGTCGCACGCGGTCGTCACGGTGACCGACATGACGGGCACGCAGGTGCTGCGGGCCGAGGCGGACGCGGAGGGCGCGGTGCGGGACGCGAACGCGCTGGCGCCGGGGGCGTACACGGTGATCGTCACGGCCGTCGGATACGCGCCGGCCGCCTCGAGCGCGATCGTCACCGCGAGCGGCCGGGCCGAGGTCGGGACGGTGACGCTGGCCCGGCAGGGCGGCACGGAGCTGCCGCCGCCGGGTCCGTGGACCGTCGACCCGGCGCACTCGACGGTGGGCGCGGTCGCCCAGCACCTGGGCATCTCCAGCGTGCACGGCCGGTTCACGGAGTTCGCGGGCCTGGTGGAGATCGCCCCCGACGACGTCACCAAGTCCCGTGTCCAGGCGGTCATCCGGGCCGCGTCCATCGACACCGGCAACGGCACGCGCGACACGCACCTGCGTTCCGCGGACTTCCTGGACGTCGAGACCTATCCCGAGATCACCTACCGCTCCACCGCTCTGACGGTGGCGGGCTCCGACCGCTGGACCGTCCACGGGGAGCTCGGGATGCACGGGGTGGTCCGGCCCGTCGACCTGGACCTCGCGTATCTCGGCACCGGCTCCGACCCGTGGGGCGGCACCCGGGCCGCCTTCCGGGCGACCACGGAGCTGCACCGCGAGGACTTCGCCATGAACTACAACCAGATCGTGCAGGCGGGCATCGCGGCCATCGGCACGACCCTCAAGGTCGAGCTGGACATCCAGGCGGTACAGGGCGAGTCGCTGCCGCAGGCGTAGCCGCGTCCGGTGACCGGCGCCGGCCGCGTGCCGCACGCGTCTCACATGAGGCCGACCGTGCGGGGCGGGACGAACAGGTGCCGGGCGCGGTGCTCCTCGGCCACCATCACGGTGCCGAGCCGGAACTCCGAGGACTCGTCCGTCTTCGCCAGCCGGTCCTGGTGGTCGGCGCAGGTGCGGCAGTCCGGGTCCCAGCCGGGCAGCCGCTCGGGGTGGGCGTCGGCCAGGTGGCGGCTGAGGGCGATCTGGCTCCCCACGATGTTGTCCATGAAGTCCCAGTCCACGCCGGGGTCCTCGGCGACCAGCCCCGCGATCTCGGCCTGGATGTACTTCATCGCCTCGTACTTGCGCACGCAGTCCCGGCAGTCCCACATCCAGTCGGGCAGGAGCGGCCACTGGTCGTCGGGGCCGAGGTCGTCGGGGCTCTTGTTCGTCACCAGGAGCATCTTCCCCGGCCGGGGACGGGTCATGAGGGACGCGTTCACCCGGGTGGACGCCGGTCCTCGGACGTCGTCCTCGTCACCAACTCGGCGCACAGGTCGCGCAGTTTGATGTTGGCGTTCTGGGAGACGCGGCGCAGGCGTTCCAGCGCGGTGCTGGCGTTGATGCGCTCCTCGGCCATGAGGATGCCGATCGCCTGGTCGATGACGCTGCGGGAGAGCAGCGCGGTGCGGACGTCGGGGACGGACTTGCGTTCGTGTTCGACGCGCAGGGCGAGGTTGATCGCGTCGGCGGTCCGGTCGGCGAAGGCCCGGGCCGCCGCCCGGGACTCGCCCAGCGCGCCCACCTCGAGGCCGTAGAAGTTGAGCGCGGCGTCCCGTTCGCCCTCGACGGCGAGCGGGAGGGCCAGGACGCAGTGGACGCCCGCCGTCAGCGCGTAGGCCGCGTACCGGGGCCAGCGGGTCTCGGCGGCCAGGTCTGGGGCGTACTGCTCGACGCCCGTGCGCGCGGCCTGCACGCAGGGGCCGGAGCCGTTCTCGTACTGCCGTTGGTCGAGGCCGCTCGGCAGGCCGGGGCTGCCGGCCAGGGTCAGCAGCCGGTCGGCGCGGCGCACCGTGATGCTGCACGCGGCGGCACCGGGTACGGCCCGCACCGCGCGCTCTGTCAGGTCGCGCAGCAGCGTGTCGAGTCCGCTGCTGCGCACGATCGCCATCTCCAGCGTGTCGGGCGTCTGAGGGCTCATGGACGTACGGATATCCCGGCCCACGCCGTTCACGCCTGGCCCGGGCCCGCCCTCACCCGGGCCTGTCGGCGTCCCGCCGTCACGCCTGCTTGTTCGCGTCCACGATCCGGCGGGCCAGGTCGCGCAGCTTGGTGTTCTCCCGCTGCGAGGCCCGCACCAGGCTGTCGAAGGCCTGCGCCGCGTCGATGTTCAGCCGCTCCATGAGGATGCCGGTGGCCTGGCCGATCAGGTCCCGGGTGCGCATGGCCTCGGTGAGCTGCTCGCGCACGGTCGCCGATTCGAGCGCCAGGCCGACATGCGCGGTGAACAGCCGCCCGATGCGGGTGGCGGCCTCGTCGAAGGCCCGTGGCTTGCGGGCGTACGCCGTGAGCACGGTCAGGCGCCGGCCGTCGGCGCGCAGCCGCAGCGCGAGCACCGAGCGCAGTCCGAGGTCGGCCAGATCGGCGTCGCCCCCCTCGGACTCGCTGTCGTCGAGCCGTACGACCGGCGCCTGCCAGAGCTGGTCCCAGTACGGGCGCGCGGCACGGATCCCGTTCGGGGACTCGGCGGCCCGGACCACCTCGTCCGACCAGGCGACCGTACGGCGGTGCTCGGCGCGGTCGAGGACGGAGATCCCGGCGTGTTCGGCGCCGGGCAGGATGTGCACGGCCAGGCGGACCGCGGTGCGCAGGGTGCTGTGCGGGGTGACCGTGTCGTGCAGTTGCTGAGCCGCCACCGTCAGGGCTTCGGCCAGCTCGAAACCGACCGGAAAGCGGGGCAAATCAGGAAACTCGGACGCAGTCACCACGAACCTCTTCGGCATGCACGGCCGACCCGGCCATGCGCAGGAGAGCTCCGCAGCACATTCCCGACTGCGAGCAAAGGACGGAGAGCACTTTATCTGCTCCGTTGCGTGGAAGTGACGCCCGACTGACGGACCGTTCGAACGCCTTACCCAGTCGGCCATGGGCATGATGGAATGGACGACAGGTCAGGAAGTGGCCTCCCGGTCCCCGGACGAGTACGCCCTCTGCCAGGTGAGTGCCGTGACCTTCCTCCCGACGTCCTGCGGGGTGCGCGACCTTCCCGGCTGCACCCTGTTCACTCTGCCCCCGGAGATAGATCTCTCGAACACCGCGCCACTGCTCGCCGCCGTCACCGCCGCCGTGCACGCCCGCGGCGGCCGATTGGCGATGCTGGTCCTGGATCTCACCGGGACCCGCTTCATGGACTCCCAGGGAGCCCGCCTCGTCGACGACGTACGCCGTCTGCTGGGCGGCACCCCGCTGCGGGTCGCCGCGTCACCCCACGGGGTGCCCCGCCGCGTCCTGGACCTGACCGGCGTACGACGGGACGTGCCCGTGTACGACGACGTACCCGAGGCCCTGTCGGCCTAGGCTGATCCCATGGCACCGAACATCGCTACCAACACGCCCGTGGCACTGGAAGAGTTGCTGGACTTCGTACGTCCCCGCCACCGCGCCGTCCTGCTGACCCGGCGGGCCGACGGCAGCCCCCAGGGGTCGCCGCTGACCTGTGGGGTCGACGACTCGGGCCGGATCGTGGTCTCCACGTACCCGGAGCGGGCCAAGACCCGCAACGCCAAGCGGGATCCCCGGGTCAGCGTCATCGTGCTCAGCGACGACTGGAACGGCCCCTGGGTCCAGGTCGACGGCACGGCCGAGGTCGTCGACATCCCGGACTCCGTGGAGCCGCTGGTCGAGTACTACCGCAACATCGCCGGCGAGCACCCCGACTGGGACGAGTACCGGGCGGCCATGGTCAAGCAGGGCAAGTCGGTCATCCGGGTCACGCCCGAACGCTGGGGCCCGGTGGCGACCGGCGGGTTCCCGGCGCGTCTGGTGGCCGGGGAGTAGGGCGGCCGGGGAGCGCGCGGGAGAGCGGGCGCGCCCGACAGCGCGCCTCAGCCGCGTTCCACCATCGCCTCGATGCCCGCCACCAGCAGGTCCAGGGCGAAGGTGAAGTCCCGGTCCATCATCTCCCCGACCGTGTCACCACCGCGGGCCGCCATGATGTCCTTCGACTCCTGGATGACCTCGGCGGTGCCCGGGGACTCGTTCACGGCGCTCATGGCCTGCTGGAAGTAGTCGTCCGGGCTCACCCCGGCGTCCGCGACCCGGGCGAGGAAGTGGCCCTCGATGGTGCCGTAGCCGTAGACGAACTGGAAGACGGCGGAGATGGCGCCCGTGACGCCGTGCGCGGGCAGGCCCGTGCGGCGGATGACGTGCTGCACCAGCCGGGAGAAGGCCAGCGAGTTGGGGCCGATGTTGAGGTACCGCCCGGCGAGCGGCGACAGCCAGGGGTGGCGCACCAGCAGCGCCCGGTACTCCGTGGCCAGCGTGCGCAGTTGGTCGCGCCAGCCCGCTGCGTCCGCCGCGTCCGGATCGGGCAGGCGCAGCTCGCCGAAAGCCTGGTCCAGAGCGAGCTCGAGAAGGTCGTCCTTGGTGTCGACGTACCAGTAGACGGACATCGCGGTCACGTTCAGCTCGGCGGCCAGCCGGCGCATGGAGAACCCGGCCAGCCCCTCGGCGTCCAGGAGCCGGACCGTGGCCTCGGTGATGCGGTCCCGGTCGAGACCCGACGGCTGCCCGCCGCCGCGCCCGCCGCGACGCGCCTTGCCCGCCAGCCACACGCTGGTCCGCGCGGCCCGTTCGGCCGCCCTACCCGCTGTCACCGCCTTCACCGCCTTCACCATGGCGTACCTTCCTCGACACTCCCGCGGCCCCGGTCACGATGCTAGTGCCGTGGCAGGCAACGTTCGCCCGTGAAGGAGCGGCGTCCGGTGCGTGCTCCCGGCGGGCCGGCCGGAAGTCCTCGTACTGGACGTACGTGGGCTTTCGGCCGGAGCGGCGAGAGGGCGTGCCGGGCGTCGCGACGGGGCGAACGTCGCCCGCTGCGGCACTAGCTGCAAGCCGCACCGGCCGGGCTCCCGAACCTGGGCCCTGGGCCTAGGCCACCGCCACCTCCGAGTCTGCCCGCTGCGCCCTGTGCAGCAACGCCGCCGCCAGGAACCCGCCGAGCAGCACGGCCACCGCGCCCACCAACTGGCTGGTGGCCAGCCCGGAGGAGAACGCGTCGGTGACACGGACGCGTTCCCGCTCCCCGTCGGCCGACGCCAGCGCCGCGGGCAGCGAACTCGCCGTCACCGGGATCAGCGCGGCGAACCGCGAGTTGAGCACCGCGCCCAGGACGGCGACGCCCAGCCCGTTGCCGAACTCCGCGAGCGTGCCGTTGATTCCGGCGCCCACCCCGGCCTTCTCCGGCGGGATCGCGCCCATGATGGCGTGCGCCATCGCGGGGTTGGCGACCGCGCAGCCCGCGCCGATGAGCAACAGACCCAGCAGCGTACCCCCGTAGCCGCGGTCCGCGAGCGTGGCGATCGACACCAGGCCGCCGGACATCAGCGTCATGCCCAGCGCGATCGCCACCGGCGTGCCGAGCCTCGTCGTCCACCTCGCCGACAGACCCGAGAAGTTCAGCACCACGACGGACAGCGCGAGCGGCGCCGTGCGCAGGCCCGCCTCCAGGGGGCCGTAACCGAGCACGTACTGGAGGTGCTGGGTGAGCAGGAACAGCGCGCCGCCCATGCCGAAGGTGATCAGGACTGCGCCGGCGACCGCGCCCGTGAAGCGGCGGTCGCGGAAGAAGTGCAGGTCGAGCATCGGATACGGGACGCGGCTCTCCCAGTGCGCGAACAGGGCGAGGACGACCACCGCGACGGCCGCGCTCACCAGCACCCGCGCCGACGTCCAGCCGTGCACGGGACCGGAGATGATCGCGAACACCAGCGAGGCCATGCCGATCGTGGACAGCAGCGCGCCGAGCAGGTCCGGGCGGTCGCCCCGGGGGCTCTTGGACTCGGGGACCAGGGCCACCACCGCGGCCAGGCCCAGCGCCGCGACCGGCAGGTTGATCAGGAAGATCGCGCCCCACCAGAAGTGGTTCAGCACGAAGCCGCCGACGAGCGGACCGATCGCGAAGCCGAGGGCGTTGACAGCGGCCCAGACGCCGATCGCCTTGGCGTGCTCCTCGGGCGTGAAGATCTGCATCACCACGGCCAGGGTGGTGGTCAGCAGGAGCGCGCCGCCGACGCCCATGCCGGCCCGCGCGGCGATCAGCTGGCCGCTGGAGTCGGCGAGCCCGGCCACCAGCGAGCCGACGCCGAACAGGGCCAGGCCCGCGATGAGCAGTTTCTTGCGGCCGTAGCGGTCGGCGGCGCTGCCCGCGGTGAGCAGCAGACCGGACTGCACGAGCGAGTAGGCGTTGATCATCCACTGGATGTCGGAGGTGGCCGCGCCCAGCTCACGGGTGAGCGAGGGGATGGCGACGTTCAGCACCGTGTTGTCGAGCAGCACGGTGAGCTGCGCCAGGCAGATGACACCGAGGATCAGCCAGCGCTGGGGGTGGCCGTGGGCAGCGGGCGCGGGGGCGGAAGGGGGCATGTTGTACACCGTAGAACAGCCCTCGTACGGTGTACAACGGGGTATGGGTGGACGGGGTGGGAGATGGGGACGGGGACAGAGGTGGGGGGCGCGGACGCGGGGAAGGGCGGTGGCCGTGAGCCACCGCCCCTGCACTCCTCCGCCCTCCGCCGTCACGGCCCTCGGCCCCCGGCCTGCGGGCCGGGTGTCAGCTGTTCGTCGCCTGTGTCAGGTCGTAGAAGGTGGCCGAACCGACCGTGACCTTCTTGAAGTTGCTCTCGACCCACGAAGTGATCTGCGCGGAGGTGCCGCTGCTGCTTCCGCCCATGCCGCCGCCCGAGCCGCTGGAGATGAAGTAGTGGACCTTTCCGTCCCTCACGTACTTCTTGAACTGCGCCGGCGTCGGGGACGGGTCGGTGCCGTTGAAGCCGCCGATGGCCATCACGGCCTCACCGGTGGAGAGCTGGTAGCTCGCCGCGTTCTGGGCGCCGATGGCCGCGGCCACCCAGGTGTACTCGCCGGAGTCGGTCTCCAGCAGCTTCTCGGCCTCGGAGCTGACGCTCGCGCCGTTCAGCAGGCCGCCGACACCACCGCCACCGCCCATGCCGCCGCCTTCGCCCGTCCCGCCGCCGGGGAAGCCGGTGCCGTTCCGGGTCGTGCCGTCGCCCTGCTGTCCCCGGGCGTTGCCGCCGCCGGGGAAGCCGCCGGCAGCGCCGCCGCCCGGGAAACTGTTGCCGTTCTGGGCGGTGCCGTTGCCCGGCCGGCCCTGGGCGTTGCCGCCGGTGCCGCCACCGGGGCCGCCGCCGTTGCCGCCGAAGCCGCCCCGGCCTCCGCCTCCGCCGCCGCCCAACATGCTCGCGCCCGCCGGACCGGCGGTGACGATGGAGCCGGTGTGGCCTTCCTGGAGCGTGCTGAGGGTGTAGGCCGTGGGACCGGCCAGCGCCGCCACGACACTCACCGCCACCGCGGCGAGGGCGAGCCGCCGGTTCACCCGGCCCGCGAAGACCAGGCCGAGCGCGCCGGCCAGGCCGCCGACCAGGACCAGCCACTTCAGCCACGGCAGGTAGTCCGCGGTGCGGTCGAGCAGGACGTAGCTCCACACCGCGACTGCCACGGCCGAGGCCGCGAGGCCGATCGACGCAAGGATCTCGGCGCGCTTCTCCCACAGGACGCCCGCGCCCATGCCGATCACGGCCGCCATGTACGGGGCCAGGGCCACCGTGTAGTACTGGTGGAAGATGCCCGCCATGTAGCTGAAGACGACCATGGTCATCAACAGCGAGCCACCCCAGACCAGGAACGCGCCACGGGTCACCGACGTCCGCGAGTGCCTGCGCGTGGCCACCAGGCCCGCGACCAGCAGGACCAGCGCGGCCGGCAGCAGCCAGGAGATCTGGCCGCCGATCTCGGAGTTGAACATCCGGTCCCAGCCGGTCTCACCCCACTGACCGGTGCCGCCCGCGCCACCGCCACCGCCACCGACACCGACACTGCCGGTCTCGTCGCCGCTGAGCCGGCCGAGGCCGTTGTAGCCGAAGGTCAGTTCGAGGAAGCTGTTGTTCTGCGAACCGCCGATGTAGGGGCGGGAGGACGCCGGCCACAGCTCGACGATCGCGACCCACCAGCCGCCCGAGACGATGAGCGCCAGGGTCGCCAGCGCCAGCTGTCCCAGCCGCCTGCGCGGCCTCACCGGCGCGCAGACCCCGTACACGATCGCCAGCGGCGGCAGGTTCAGGAAGGCCTGGAGGGTCTTGGCGAGGAAGGCGAAGCCGATCGCCGCGCCGGCCCACAGCAGCCACTTCGTCCGGCCGTCCTCCAGGGCGCGGACCACGAGGTAGCAGGCGACGGCCATCAGCAGCGCCAGCATCGCGTCCGGGTTGTCGAACCGGAACATCAGCGCCGCGACGGGGGTGAGCGCGAGCACCGCGCCCGCGATCAGACCGGACGCGGCGCTGAACCGGCGGCGCACCCCCGCGTACACGACGGCGACGGTGGCGACGCCCATCAGCACCTCGGGGACGAGGATCGCCCACGAGCCGAGTCCGAAGACCCGCACCGCCAGCTCCATCGGCCACAGGGCGGCCGGGGGCTTGTCGACGGTGATGGCGTTGCCCGCGTCCAGCGAGCCGAAGAAGAACGCCTTCCAGCTCTTGCTGCCGGCCTGGACGGCCGCGGAGTAGAAGGAGTTGGCGTAGCCGGAGGCGCTCAGGTTGTACAGGTAGAGCAGACCGGTCGCCAGCAGCAGGCCGAGGAAGGCCGGGCGCGCCCAGCGGGGGTCCTCGGGGCGGCCGCGCCACAGTCTCCGTAGGAGGGGCTGCCGCGGTTCGCCGGCCTCGGGGACGGGCGCCCGCACGGCGGCCTGTTCCCGGGACGCGGCGGTCGAGGGCGCCGCGGTCGAAGGCGGCCCCCAGGTGGCGGGCGCACCCCCCTGGTCGATCGTCCGGTGGTACTGGGTGGTCATCGTGAGTCCCCCGGGTCGGTGTCGTAGGGGCGCACCGGCTGGAGCCGCACGGTCGCGTCCCGCCAGGTGCCGTCCGCGGCTTCACCGGCGCGGAACCGGGTCGTGTCGTGTGCGGCGGCGTACGGCTGCCGCGCCGCCGGGCGCTGCGGCAGCGGGGCGTACGGGTCCCCGGACTGCGCCGGCAACCCCGCCGTCGGGCGGGTCGGCGAGGACGGGGTGCGGGAGGCGACCACGGTCGAGTGGCCGTCGGCCTCACGCCGGTCCGGGAACACCCAGGCGCGGAAGAGCAGGAAGCGCAGCACGGTCGCCGCGAGGTTGGCGGCGATCAGCACCGCGAGCTCGGTGGAGTGCGCGGGGCCGGCGGTCGCCGCGTTCAGGGCGGCCAGCGAACCGCTGGTCAGCGCGAGGCCGATGCCGAAGACGACCAGCCCCTGCGCCTGGTGCCGGACGGCACCGCCACGGCCCCGGACCCCGAAGGTCAGCCGCCGGTTGGCGGCGGTGTTGGCGACCGCCGAGACCAGCAGCGCGAGCGCGTTGGCGATCTGCGAGCCGCCGAAGCCGCGGAAAACGCTGTAGAGCACGAGGTAGAAGAGGGTCGACAGACCGCCGACGACACAGAACCCGACGAGCTGTCGGGCCAGCCCCTTGGGCACGTCCTGGATGTCACGGTCGCGCGGGTCGTCGCCGAACGGACGGGCGAGCCGGTCCAGGGACAGCGAACCGGTGGTCAGGGCCCTGCCCACCCGCCACACCCCCTTCAGGTCCTCGGTCGCCGTCCGCACGATGTGCACCGTGGAGTCGGGGTCGTCGACCCAGTCGACGGGTACCTCGTGGATACGCAGTCCCGCGCGCTCGGCGAGCACCAGCATCTCGGTGTCGAAGAACCAGCCGGTGTCCTCCACCAGCGGCAGCAGCACCTGGGCGACATCACGGCGGATCGCCTTGAAGCCGCACTGCGCGTCCGAGAAGCGGGCTTGCAGCGAGCCGCGCAGGATCAGGTTGTAGGAGCGGCTGATGAACTCGCGCTTGGCGCCGCGCACCACCCGCGAACTGCGGGCGAGCCGCGATCCGATCGCGAGGTCCGAGTGGCCCGAGATCAGCGGGGCCACCAGCGGCAGCAGCGCGTTGAGGTCGGTGGACAGGTCCACGTCCATGTAGGCGAGGATCGGCGCCTCCGAGGCCGACCAGACGGTCCGCAGCGCACGGCCGCGGCCCTTCTGCTCCAGCCGGCAGACCCTCACCCCGGCGAGCTGAGCCTCCAGCCGCCGGGACACCCGCGGGGTCGTGTCCGTCGACGCGTTGTCCGCGATGGTGATGCGGAAGGGGTACGGGAAGGTCCGCTCGAGGTGGTCGTGCAGTCTGACGACGCACGGCTGGAGGTCCTTCTCCTCGTTGTGGACGGGGATCACTACGTCCAGGACAGGCGCACCGGCTGCCGCGGCCGGGAGGTGCTCCCGCGCCGGCAGGTTGCCGGGAGAAGAGTCGGTTCGCATGACACCGACTTTTCTCAAGTGCCCTGTCGCACCCATGTGGTGGCACTGTGCTGCACCTGTGAGCCGAGTCGCCGGTTCGTTTCGGGTGCCGGCGCTGGGACCGCCGGTCCGAGAGCGGGCAGACGCACGGTGAACACCGTCCGCCCGGGCACGCTGTCGACGGTCACGGCACCGCCGTGCGCGGTCGCGACGGCCTGCACGATGGCCAGGCCCAGACCGGTCGACCCGGTGGCGCGGGAACGCGCGGAGTCACCGCGCGCGAAGCGTTCGAAGACGTGTGGGAGCAGGTCCGGCGGGATGCCCTGGCCGTTGTCCTGGACGTCCACGCACAGCCACGGTCCGCGCCGCTGCACCCGTGCGGTGACGGTCGTACCGGGCGGGGTGTGGGTGCGCGCGTTCGCCAGCAGGTTGACCAGCACCTGCTGCAACCGGGCCGCGTCGGCGGACACCGGGGCGGGCTCGTCGGGCAGCTCCAGCCGCCAGACGTGGTCCCGGCCCGCGGCACGGGCGTCGCTGATGGTGTCGACCACGAGCGGTACGAGGTCGGTCTGCTCGAACCGGAGCGGCCGGCCCGCGTCGAGGCGGGCGAGCAGCAGCAGGTCCTCGACGAGCAGCGTCATCCGCCCGGCCTCTGATTCGATACG
Organism: Streptomyces sp. NPDC059582; assembly: GCF_042735715.1. NCBI lineage: Bacteria > Bacillati > Actinomycetota > Actinomycetes > Kitasatosporales > Streptomycetaceae > Streptomyces > Streptomyces sp. NPDC059582. The sequence continues at coordinate 131,349 of NZ_JBHWCC010000005.1, read as the reverse complement.
CCCCAGCGCGTGCCGGGTGTCGGGTCCGACCTGCTCCCGGCCGCGCCGGGTGAGCTCGGCGTAGCCGCGGATGGAGGCGAGGGGGGTGCGCAGCTCGTGGCTGGCGTCCGCGACGAACTGCCGTACCCGCGTCTCGCTCTGCTGGCGGGCGTGCAGGGCTCCGTGGACGTGGTTCAGCATCCGGTTGAGCGCGGCGCCGACCTGTCCGACCTCGGTGTGCGGGTCGGTCTCGGACTCGGATACCCGCTCGCTGAGGTTCACCTCGCCGGTGTGCAGGGGGAGTTCGGAGACCCGGGTGGCGGTGGCGGCGACCTTGCGCAGGGGGCGGGTGGCGACGCCGACCAGCACGTACCCGGCGATGCCGGCGGCGACGAGACCGGCGGCGGTGATGCTCACCTCGACCAGGACGAGGGTGTTGACGGTGTTGCTGACGTCGGTGGTCGGCAGAGCGACGTAGTACGAGTCGCCGCCGCTCCTGGCGGTGATGTATTCGACGCGGTAGTCCCCGAGACCGGGGAGGTCCACGGAGTGTGCTCTGCCGTCCCTCGGCACCGAGGCCAGTGCGGTCCTCTGCGCCGCCTTGAGAGCGACGGCGCTCATCTCCTTGTAGACACCGCTGCTGTCGTTCTTCTGCTTGGCGATGACCGCGGTGGTGATCGAACCGTTCTCCACGTAGGCGGCTATGGTCTCGGGCTGGGTGGGGCCCTGCTTGGCGAAGTTCTCGACCTTGTCGCCTCCCGGGACCCCGACGTCCGAGACCGCCCCGGCCGGACCGCCGGGGTCGCCCGGGGTGCTGCCGCCCGACGGCATGCGCCCGCCCGCCACGCGCATGGCGGTGTCGTGCAGCTTGCCGTCCAGCTGGTCGTACAGATGCGAACGCAGCGCCAGCGTCGTCACCGTGGCGATCACCGCGCACACGACGGCGATCAGCGCGACGGCGGAGACCACCAGTCGCGACCGCAGGGTCCGCGGAGGCCGCTGCCGCTTCTGCCGCGGCTTCTGCTTCTGCTTCTGCCGCTGTCTCTGCCTGCTCATCGCACTGCCTTCACCGAAGCGTCCGCAAGGGTCTCGGGGTCGTTGCGCCGGGCTCACGACCAGGTGGAGGAGCTACGGGTGACGCTCCACCACGACACGGGCGAGCGACCTGGGGACGCTCCGTCCACGACTCGGGCGGCGGGTACGAGGACCGACGGCCCCACCGGGCTCCCGGCCTCAGCCGGCCGGCTTGATCAGGTAACCGGCTCCGCGCCGGGTGTGGATCATCGGCTCCCGGCCGGCGTCGATCTTGCGCCGCAGGTACGAGATGTACAGCTCGACCACGTTGGCCTGACCACCGAAGTCGTACGACCACACGCGGTCCAGGATCTGCGCCTTGCTGAGCACCCGCCGGGGGTTGCGCATGAGGAAGCGCAGCAGCTCGAACTCGGTGGCGGTCAGGTGGATGCCGTCTCCGGCCCGCGACACCTCGTGGCTGTCCTCGTCGAGGGTGAGGTCGCCGACGACGAGGACCGATTCGGAGCGCCGGTCGGCCGCGCCGGAACGGCGGATCAGTCCGCGCAGCCGCGCCACGACCTCTTCGAGGCTGAACGGCTTGGTCACGTAGTCGTCGCCGCCGGCGGTGAGCCCGGCGATCCGGTCCTCCACCGCGTCCTTGGCGGTCAGGAAGAGCACCGGCACATCGGGCAGTTCGCGGCGCAGCCGGCCCAGGACGGCCAGCCCGTCCATGTCGGGCAGCATCATGTCCAGGACGACGGCGTCGGGCCGGAACTCGCGAGCGGTCTGGATCGCCCCCGTCCCGTCACCCGCGCTGCGGATCTGCCATCCCTCGTAACGGAGGGCCATGGACAGCAGTTCGGTGATCGACAACTCGTCGTCCACCACCAGGACTCGGACGGGGCTCCCGTCCGGCCTCAGCAGTTCGGTGCGCCCCTGGGGCGAGGTCGTGGTCATGGTGGAGACCATGTCGGGGTCCTCTGAGAGCCCGCTTTCACCAATCTGTGATTTCCCTGAGAAACGCACAGGCGCCTCTCAGGGAAGCCCTGGGCGATTCCTTGCCAGGCGCCGGGATCGGGCGGGATTCAGAAGAGCCCCTCCTGAACGTCCGACTCCCGTGTGAACTCCCTTACGGGAACGTCTATCCCGCGTACGGCGCGCCCCTCCGCCGGGATCAGCGGACCGGCCGGGACAAGCTCCCACCCGGTCATCAGCCGCGTGTCGAGCACCACGACCGCCCCCTCGCCACCCCCGCTCACCAGATGGAGGTCGGGCCCGGCCGCAGCCACCAGTTCACCTCTCACCGCACCCCCGGCGACCAGCTCCCTCACCTCGCCGACGGCGGCGGGCAGCCCGGCGAGCCCGAACACCCGGACGTGATCCACGGGCCGGAAGGGTTCGCGGATCAGCGACTCGGGCCAGCCGTCGAGCGACACCGCCCGCGCGTGCAGCGCCGCGATCTCGGCCGCCCGCTCGTCCTGCTCAGCGGGCAGCGCGGACCGCACCGCGCGCTTGTCGGCGTACGGAATCCGGTCGGGCACCCGGAGCGCGGCCCGCAGCAACTCCTCGGCCCGCCGAGCCGCCATCAACGGCCCGGCACCGAGCCAGCTGAAACAGACGGCCCCCTGCTCCAGCAGCCGGGCCGGCCCCCGCTCGAGCCTCGTGATCCCGACCTTGACCATGCCGGGCCCGAACCACGCCAGATACACGTGGTAGGGCCGGGGATCATCGGCGAGGGTGTCGGCGGCCACGGAGTGCGCCCGGTCCAGCCGCGCACACTCCTCGCACCGGGCACCCGTGCTCCGGCCGGACACCCCCGTCCGCGCCGCACACGGATGACCCCGCGCCCCGACACAGGTACGCACGGCCCCGTCGGCGACCCCGAAGGCCACCTGCTTCCCCCACGACAGCGCGCTGCCCCGCCCGCCGTCCCACATCAGCACGGGACCATCCGCCGACCACCGCAGTCCCGAGCACTTCCATGCCTGTGCCATCACCGTCGAGCGTAGAGGCAGCCACTGACAACGCCCGCCTCCCTCGGAGTGGCGGTCGGGCATCGCCGGTTCGCCCATCGGAGGAAGGACGGGCTCAGGTCTCAGCCGTCGCCGGCCGCCCCGTCGTGACGATGGAAATCGGCCCACGCCTGCCGCTGGATCTCCTCGGCGTTCGCGAGGAGCTCGTCCAGAGGCTGCGCCGCCCCCGAAGGGCGTGAGACCGATCGGATGAGCGCGTCGTAGAGGTACGCGCAGGCCTCGGCCTCGGTGGCGAAACTCCGGATGGCGCTGTCCTGGGAGCGCTGGCGCACTCCTACGGTCCAGGCGTCGGCCTCACGGCGCAGAAAGTAGTAGGCGTCCGGTTCGACGGACACCTCGTGGACACCGGGGATGTCGTAGAACGCCTCCGGGACGTCCGCCTCGCGAAGTCTTTCGACGAGTTCCGCGATGTCCATCAGGTCCGTCCCGTCGCCTGCCTCGGAGGGCCCCCGACCGGGTGGCTCCGAGGCCACCCGAGGCTGGTTCGTCAGGTTACATTCACTTCTTCCAGCTTCTGCGAGCCGACGAGCGTGGCGATCGACGTGTCCGTCACGTACTGGAGGCCGAGGCCGGGCTGGCCGAACCAGGGCCTGATCGGGCCGGCCTGGACGGTGATCGGCTCGAGGACCCGGTAGAGGTGGTAGCTGTACGGAAAGGCCGTGACGTAGGTGTCGAGGTTGCTCGGCGGGATCGCGCGCTTGGCGTACGGCGTGCCCGCGGGGGCGAGGAAGTTGCCGAAACCGCTGCCGAAGAGGTCGACCAGCTGGCCCTTGCGCAGCGTCTGCGAATGCTCGACCGGCTTGCCGTCCTTCAACACGAAGCCGTTGTGGTCGGGGTACCACCAGCCCGACTTCCCCGTCTTGGGATCCGTCTGCCAGTAACACCCGAGGAACCAGTAGGGGGATGTGCCGCCCGCGCGGTGGTAGCCCTTCAGCATCGCGCCGAGGGCACCCGTCTGAGGAAGGGGCTTCGGTCCCAGCCGCCAGTCGCCGAGGTAGTAACGGTCGAGTTCCGTCGTCGGCGCGGAGTTGTTCCCGCGGTCGCGGTTCTGGGTCGGACAGTGGGCTCCGTACCCCGTAGGGGTGCCGTCGGCGTAGGCCGTGGCCGGTGAGATGCCGATCAGCAGGAGGAGCGACGCGATGGCGCTCCCCACGAAGGCGCGCAGTACGCGCATCCGGTGTCCCTTCTCTTCCGACGCCAGCCCGGCGCCGCCCGGGGGCGGGCAGCCGGTCGCGGTGACCGACCGCCGGCCTCATCGTGTGACAGGCATACGTTCACCCACGGCACACGCACGGACGGCGCAGGCGTCGCGGTCAGTCACCCGGACAGATGAGCAGACTTGCCCGGTCAGCCGAAGAAAGGACCTACGCGGCCAGGTTTCCGCGGTGGTCGCAGCGGTCACGAAGGTCGCGTTGCCCTCGTCGACGCCGAGTTGACAGAGCGTCAGGGCCTGTTCGGCTTGCTCGGCACCCGGCGCTGCGACGCGGATCCCGTCAGCCGCACTCGCACTCAGCCCGCCGGTGCGATCTCGGCGATCAGGTCGCGGACGCGCTTCTCGATCTCGTCGCGGATCGGGCGCACGGCTTCGACTCCCTGCCCGGCCGGGTCGGGGAGCTCCCAGTCGAGGTAGCGCCTGCCGGGGAAGACGGGGCAGGTGTCGCCGCAGCCCATCGTGATCACGACGTCCGACGCCTTGACCGCCTCCACGGTGAGCACCTTGGGGACCTCGGCCGAGATGTCGACGCCCGACTCCGCCATGGCCTCGGCCACGGCAGGGTTGACGGTGTCGGCGGGGGCGGAGCCGGCGGAACGCACGTGGACGCGGTCGCCCGCCAGGTGGGTGAGGAACGCGGCGGCCATCTGGGAGCGCCCGGCGTTGTGGACGCAGACGAACAGGACGGACGGCCGCTCGGCAGGAGTGGTCATGGTGGGTGTCTTCCTGGGCGTGGCTGATCAGGGGCTGGAGGGCGTGGAGAGTTCGGGTCCGCTCCGGAGGGGGACGGTGCCGGTCGGCATCGGTACGGAGCGCTTGAACGTGGCGGCCGCAAGGCACAGGCCGAGTACGGCACCGGCCGTCTGTGCCGCGATGAACGGACCGACCGAGGCGGGCGCGATACCGGCGAACGTGTCGGTGAAGGCCCGGCCGACGGTGACGGCCGGATTGGCGAACGACGTGGAGGACGTGAACCAGTACGCCGCACCGATGTAGGAGGCCACGGCGACGGCGCCGAGATGGGCACGGCGGGTGCGCGCGAGCCCGAAGACCAGCAGGACGAGTCCGGCGGTCGCGACCAGTTCGCCGAGCCACAGGTGGCCGGCGTAGCGGTCATGGGTTGACCACCGCACCAGGGGCTCGGCGAACATGGCGTCGGCCAGGACGGCGCCGCCGATCGCCCCGGCCGTCTGCGCGAAGACGTACGCGAGCGCGTCCCGCAGGGGCGGCCCCTCGGGGGTGCGGCGGCCGGTGAACCAGGCCGCGAGCGTGACGACGGGGTTGAAGTGCGCGCCGGAGACGGGCCCGAACAGCGTGATGAGGACACCCAGGCCGAACGCGGTGGCCAGGGAGTCGGCCAGCAGTCGCAGGCCGACGTCGTGGGTCAGCTGCGTGGCCTGGATGCCGGAGCCGACCACCACCGCGACCAGGGCGGCCGACCCCACGGCTTCGGCGAGGGCCCGACGTCCCAGCGAGGCGGTCACGCGGTCGCCTCGGCCGTCCGCGACGTCTTGAGGAAGGCGGCGAGCCGGTCGAGGGTGGCGGGCAGCGCCCAGTAGTAGACCCACGTGCCGCGCCGCTCGCAGTCGATGAGACCTGTCTGGCGCAGCAGCTTGAGGTGATGCGAGATCGTCGGCTGGGACAGGTCGAACGCCGGGGTCAGGTCACACACGCAGACCTCCCCGCCCTGCCGTGAGGCGATCATCGACAGCAGGCGCAGGCGCACCGGGTCCCCCAGCGCCTTGAACAGCTTCGCCAGCTCCGCCGCCTGGTCCTCGTCCAGCGGTGCGGTCACCAGCCCCGAGCAGCACGCGCCGTCCTCGTCGCTCCGTCCGAGCACCACAAGCTCTTGCTTCGACATGCGTCTATATTGACGGCCTTCGATCCAAGGCGCAACCTTGCATCGACAGACATCAATGCAAGCGGATGGGAGCCGTCATGGCCCGTGCCCAGCTCGCCCTGCGCGTCAGCGACCTCGAAGCGTCGATCACCTTCTACTCGAAGCTCTTCGACACCGAACCGGCCAAGCGTCGCGAGGGATACGCCAACTTCGCCATCGCCGAGCCCCCGCTCAAGCTCGTTCTGATCGAAGGCGAGCCAGGCGAGGAAACCCGCCTCGACCACCTCGGCGTAGAGGTCGAGTCCACCGGCCAGGTCGCCGCCGCCACCACCCGACTCAGCGACGCCGGCCTGGCCACCTCCGCGGAGACCGGCACCTCCTGCTGCTACGCCCTTCAGGACAAGGTGTGGGTGCACGGCCCCGGCCAGGAGCCGTGGGAGGTGTACGTGGTCAAGGCCGACGCTGACACCTTCAGCAAGCACGCCGGCCCCGACACCACCGGCGACGGCTGCTGCGCCGGCATCCCGGGCTGAGAAGGCCGTCCCGCGAAAGGTCCGGGACGGATGGGCACAGCTGAGCCCCCTCACCGGCCGGGAGGGGGGCTCAGCCGCGCTCGGGTCAGCAGGACGCGGGCGGGACGCTCTGGTCGTACTGGAAGACGTTGTGCGGGTCGTACTTCGCCTTGATCTTGCGCAGGCGGTCGAAGTTGTCCCTCCAGTAGGCGTGCTCCCAGTCCTGCATGCCGACGTTCGGCACGTTGACGTAGGCGCCGTCGACGTAGGGGCGCAGGGCCTGGCTGAACTCGGCGATCCAGGCCTGGGCCTGAGGGGTGAGCGGGTCGCAGATGCCCGGCTGATCGGAACGAGTCCCCCAGCCGGCGCCGGGCTCGGAGTAGAAGAGCGCGTCGCGGTGCGGGAACGCCGTGCCGCCGCGGGGGCTCCTTCTGACCGCCCCGCCGAACGCCTGGGTGAAGAAGTTGCTGTCGTCCGTGGGCGCGTCCCGCATGAACGAGGAGATCACGTCGATCGCCTTGGCCGGGAACCGTTTCCTGGTGAACTGCGAGTAGAACTTCCAGTTCGCGGGTTCGTTCTCGGTCGGGATCTGGAATCCCGCATAGACCTCGCCCCAGTTGCCGACCTGCGACGACACCTGCGGGCTGCCGACCGACAGGATCGGGGCCAGCAGCCTCTCGGCCTCCGCGGGGGTTCCCTCCGCGAGGACCGCGAACAGCAGGGTCTGATTGCGGTGGATCTCGAGCTGGGTGCCGAGGCGGTCATCGGCGTCCAGCGCGGTGCGCTGCCAGGCGTCGAAGACCCTGCGCAGGTCGCCGATCCCGTCCCACGTGGCCTGGAGATAGGTCACGCTCTTCAGCGGGGCCAGTTTGTAGGTGAGCGAGGTGACAATCCCGAAGTTGCCGTTGCCCGCGCCTCGCAGCGCCCACAGCAGGTCCGCGTTGTGGTTCAGGTCGGCCTTGACCACCTTGGCGCACTCGGCGCCTTCGGCGACGACGACCTCGGCACCGATCAGGCTGTCGCAGGCCATGCCGAGCCAGCGGGTCAGAAAGCCGAAGCCGCCGCCGAGCGTGGCGCCGGCCAGACCCACGGTGCCCTCGGTGCCCGTCGTCACCGCGAAGTTCCGCTTCGCGAGTGTGGTCACCGCTTCCAGCTGGTTGAGCCCGGAGCCGACCGTCGCGACACGAGCGGCGCTGTCGATGTGAACCGACTTCAGCTCGCTGATGTCGATCACGAGACCACTGTCGACGTTCGACCAGCCCTCAAGGCTGTGCCGGCCGCTGCGGATCCGCAGCGCGACATCGTTCTGCCGCGCCCACGTCAGAGCGTTGACCACGTCCTGGGTGTTCTGAGCGAAGACGATCACCAGCGGATAGTGCGAGAAGAGCTGATCCCAGCCGAGGCGCGCGTCCGTGTACCCGGGATCGTGGGGCCGGACGATTCGGCCGGTCAGCTTCGCAGGCGCGCACCGCGCCCCGTACGCCTCGCTCACGGAAGCCTCCGTCTCGGCGCTCGCACCGGGGGCAGCGGCAGCCGCGACGCCCGGCACGACGACCGCTCCGGCACCGGCGACCGCCGAAGTCTTGAGCAGTCGGCGACGGGAAAAGTCGTTCATGGTCCGTGTCCTCTCGACCGCCAGCACGCGCGAGTCGGTCCTTTATGGGGCATTTGGGCGAAGTGGACGGTAGCAAGGATGATCACGGAGGACCGTCTCGACACGCACACCGCCACGGCCACGACGTCTGCCGCCGCACCGCGCCCGACCCTGTTCGATTCGCTTTCCGACGGCCGGGTCTCCCCTCGAACGGACAGAGCCCGACGGCCGGAAACCGCATTTTCCGCGCCAGGCACCGCACAACCGGCGTTCCTCAGTCGGGCCGTTGGGTTCGGTTCTCGTGAGCCAGACCGTCCGGGTGGGCAGCCGTACGAGGCCCGAGCCCGAGAGGAAGCACCAGGGCCCGCAGCACCATGTCCTCTGGCGGCTGGAGAGGCCGGAGAGCCGAGCGGTCCGACGGACGGTGGACCGTCCCGATGTCCTGCCAGCCCCACGACAGCAAGGCGTCGCAGACCGCCGAGTCGGCTTGATCCACCAACGTCGCCCCGAGCGAGGCATGGTGGTCCGCGAGCAGACGTTGCTGGAGTCGACGGGCGAGGCCCTGGTCGTCCGTGTGAGGGTGCACCAGTGTCTCGCTGATCGCGAAGACGTGCCCGGAGGCGGTGAGTTGTTCGACGCTCCGCGGCAGGGGTCCGTCGAATCCCTGCCACCACGTCCCCTCGCGCCGTACCGGGAACCCGTAGGCACACCCGGCGAAGGCCGTGTTCTCCGCGATCATCAGGGCGAAGCCCGGCCGCCGGATGTCGCCGGTCAGTCGCCGCAGGAACGTTTCCCGGCCCTGGTACTCCCCGCCGGGCTGTGCCCGGGATGACTCCACGTACAGATCGGCCAGGTCCTCCTTGAGCGTCTCGGCCTGCCAGCGGTTCAGCCGGCGCAGGCGTAACGCGTCCATGGCGGGCGGTGTGCTTCCGTCACCGTGCGGGGGCTGCTCCCGCCGACGCGGAGCCGTCACCGCGCACCACACGTGGAATCGGAAATCCGGCACGGTCGTGCGCGACCGGTGAGGACCGGATGAAGCAGAAATCCGGAGCCGGTGATCTCGATGACACGGGCCATGGTCCGCGACGCGTGGTGCAGCCGCAGGGACATACCGGCATCCGTGACAAGCCGGAATGCCGCGAGGAAGGCGTTGAGTCCGCCGGCGTCGCAGAAGGTGACCGCCGTGAGATCGACATCGATGCTTCGGATGCCGTCGCTCAGGCACTCGGCCAGCGCCGCGCTCACCTGCGGTGCCGTGGCCAGGTCGACCTCTCCCACCAGGGTGATCAGCGCGCGGGTGTCGCGGTCGTGCCGGTAGACGTTCAGTTGTGGAAGGGGCATGGCTCCTCGGTTCGATCGGCTTTCTGCCGGCGTCCCGCCAGAAACCTGACGGGGATCGTGCGAAAGCGACCGTGGTGGGGATCGCGGCGACGCGGTCGCTGCACTGCGAGTTCAGGAGGTGGACGAGGAACACGCCCAGAGCGCTCATCGCCATGAGCCTCACATCAGCATCGGCCCATTCGGGAGCCCGGCGGATCCAGCGCCTCGCGCTCCGCCCTCGGCCATCACCGCCGGGATCCGTGGCCGTACGACCGGATCGTGGGCCGCATGTCCGCCTTCGGAGTCCCAGACCGCCTCTACGCCCCGGTCGGTCTCCGACACCGTGCGCAGACGCGCCGCCTCGTCCATCAACCGGCTCGCGGTCGACGTGCCCAGGGGGTCGCTAGCGGCGGTCATCAGCCAGGCGGCCGGGACGGGATCCGTCCGCGGCGGAACCACCAACAGGTTCCACCGGCCCACGTCGTACGAGAGCAGCAGCAGTTCGTGCGGATCCTGCTCGGGCAGGAACCAACCCACGTTCACGACATGCCCGGCGACAGGCACCTTGCGCGGGACGACCGGCCAGTAGGTGGGATTCACCGTGACCCGGGTGATCCGGCCCCACAACGAATCCAGTACGGCTGTGAGAGCGGGAAGTTCCGTCATCAGATCGCGTGATCGGGGCCACCAGGCGCCGTCCAGGAGAGCCGGCGCGGCGCCGACGGGAGCCGGCGACAGGCGGAGCGGGGAAGAAGCGGGAGTGGACGACGGCAACCGGTCTTCGAGTGTCGGCGAGAAGGAAATGGTCGCAGTCATGACGCGAACCCTGCCCCGGGCCGACCGCGGTCGGCCCGGCCTATGCGATCGCCGAAAACGACACGAGCGTGGCAGCCGGTGCGCGGAATATCCTCGGTCTTTTCAGCCTACTCCTCGCCCGAGCCGAACGAGCCGTCTCGTCGCCGGATGACCGCCTCCCGCCTCTCCTCCGGACGGCCGCGCCGGTCAGCATCCGCCGACCGGCGCCGGCCTCCCGACGCCGATGACCCCTCAAGTCCACCACTCGCCCCGGTCGACACAGCAACTCCCGTCGGCGAGCCGCCAACTGAGGTCTTGGGCCCGGCTCGGTGTGCTGTCGTGGCCGACATCTGAGTACACGTACTCATGTGCCCATCCCCGCCACGCCGGAAGGTGAGGGGCGGAGGTGCGGAGATGAAGGGGACCGTGGCGGACCGGTGGCGCGACGTGCGCGCACCGTGGGTCCGGGCGGGCGGATTGCTGCTGGCGTTGGCCCTGGTGGGGCTGACCACGGCATGCTCGCGCGAGCCGTCGGATAAGGAGTTGCGGAAGCAGGCCACGTCTCCCGCGGCGGAGTCCCGCAGGTCGGTGGAGGAGCGAAAGATGCGCGCCCTGATCGAGCGCCTCACCGCCGTCGAGGGTCTGGAGCACGTGCTCACGCGTTTCGAGGACTCCTGCGTCAGGCCCTACAACGGCTCGATCTTCGAGAACCATGAGTCTCCGCACAGCCTCGAATGCGACATGCAGGCCGTCGCCTACTTCGGCGTACGGGGAGATCTCACCGACGTGCTGCGCCGAATCCGCGCGGCCGACATCGCAGCCTGGGGTCCGCACGATGACGAGGGGCGCGACATGCCTCACGCAGCAGGCACCGTGACCTACGCGATCGGCTACCAGCGTGATCACGGCCGGTACCCGGACGGCAGGCTGATGCCCGCGCCGACGCTCGAAGCCCCGGGGCTCCGGATCGACTGGGACCGGCCGCACCTGCCGCTTCCGAATCTGGTGGAGGAGCCTGCCCTGTGCCCCCCGGCTGGGTCCGGGATCTACCAGCGCTGCTCGACCGCCCCCGAGAACCCGATCAGCGTGGCAACCACGCGGGTCCGCTACGGCACCGTCCTCACTCTCAGCCTCGGTGGCTGGGACTCCTCCGCAGACAACTACTTCACCGTCACCCGCCGGAAGTGAACCCGGGACCGGGACCTGACCCTTCGGTTGTGAACCAGGTGCACGCGACCCCCAGGGCCTTTCGTTCGGATCAGGTCGGTCGTGGCCGACGGAGCTGATGGGCCGGCCCGAGCAGGGAGTGGCGCGGGGTGGCCGCGAGGCGGAGGAGGGCGTCGGCGACACGTACAGGCCTGTCCGGGTTGATGATGCTGCGCCCTGTTCGGCGCTGGTGACGACCAACCGCAATGAGCGTCACTGCCACGACAAGACAGAGAGCTGCTGTCTGGAAGTACGTCGCAGGTGACTCGGAAACGCAAGAGGCCCCGGATCACTCCGGGGCCTCTCACCTGTGTGCACTCGGCAGGATTCGAACCTGCAACCTTCTGATCCGTAGGCGTGTTCGCCTCAGATGAACCGACCGCCAACCAGCCTCTCAGCGATGCCAATCCGCCAAGTTCGCCTCACCTCGCCCCGCCGTTGTAAGCCGGTGTGCGTGGGCGTTGATGTCAGCGGTTGATGTCAGGCTGGCGCACAGGAAGATTCGATGGACTGCCCTCAGCGCGCCGTCGTCTGCGCTGTTCGCGGTGACGCCGACGATCCTTCCACCAGGCCAACCGATCGGCCGAATCCTGGGGGAAGACCGTCTGCAGCGCGATAACCGCGAAGCCCAACGTCAAGCACAGGGCGGCAGCCCACCAAGGAGCGCCCGCGAGGCTGCTGCCCACGGCCGCCAAACCGGCGGTAAGTGGAGCCGCAACTATCTGGCGACTCGACGTGGCCCGGCGGCCCCTCGTAGGCTCGGGAACGGAACTGATTGCTCTCTCCTTCCAAACGGTCTGCGAAGAGTGATCGGGTTGCGCAATGCGGCCCCTCGTTGGCGCGGGGGGCCGCAGCCGTTTCTGCCTCCTGTCGTGCGGGGGATCGGGTTACGCATGACGGCGACCTGTTGGCGCAGGGCGACCCCACCTGCTCCTGAGAGCGACTCAGGAACTCCGGTGCGCTGCGGTCGCGTTCGCCGTCAGAACAAGAGACTATGGCGCGGCACCGACACCAAAGCGTGTCGCGAGACATCCCGCGACGTGGCAGAGTGGATCCGATTCCTGAGGGGGGCTTGTGCCAGCTCGGCGGCGGCAAATCGACCCAACCCGAAGCGCATTGGAGGCCTTCGCAAGCGACCTCCGCGCCCTGGGATCAGGTAAGACGCCCATCCCGCACATCGCTCAGCAGTCTCCTGGCGTATCCCGAGCTGCCCTTTACGCGGCTCTGTCAGGGCGTCGCGTCCCCTCCGAGAGGACTTTGTCAACGCTCTTGCGCTGGTGGATTGGCGGTGAGGAAGCTCTTCTTGGCGAAGATGAGGCCGACAGCGGAGTCGACTGGATCGACGAAATCGTTCGGAAGTGGGCTTGGGCGTGGGTAGACAAACTGGCCCGTGACCACGAAGGCAGATCGAGCATCCAGGAGTGGATCCGCCGACGCGATGAACTCGCCATCGGCAAGGCGCCCGCGCAACATGCAGAGCCCGTTGCAATTCCGGTACCGGCCGAGCAAATGCGCTTCATCGAGGCGTTGCGGAAAATGTTGCAAGACAACGGACTTCTCAATGAGCCCCCGCCCGCGGACCTCTGGGAGTGGCGCAGGGCGCAGTCACGGCAGGCACAGCGCATCCAGCGGTATCTCAGCGGCGAGTACATTCCGGCAGACGAAAGTCTCGCCAGGCTCCTTGCTGGCATCGTCGATGGACACCAACTTGACAGCCTTGGGGAAATGGCAAGTGAAGCTCGTGCCGCACGCGTCCGGGATCGACGTGAGGCACGAAACGCTAAGGGCAAGGCCGTTCGAAGAGACTGACAAGGCACCCTTTGGAAAACCAGCTAGGCCGAAAATTACATGAGCCAGCTTGTACAGTCACGCGCGGCAGCCATTCGTACGCCTTAGCTGAGACGGAAACTGGAGAGGCACCCGGTTCGATGAATCGGGTGCCTCTCTTGTCTGCGGTAACGGAAGCTAGGACGGAGCGCTACCCAACCGAGCTGGGCTTCTGCCCAGCGAATGTCAAGGGCGCGAGGTTTCTAGAGCCGCAATTACGGCCGCAGCATCTCCGTCGTACACGAGGTGCGGTTCGCCCGCTTGAGGGGGGATGAACCGCGTGCGGTACCGCTGCAGGTCGCTCTCGGAGAAGTAGATCGAGTTGGGATCGTCCGCGTGGAACTCGTTGCGCTTGCTGATCCGCGCCCAGAGTTCGTCGTGGCCTGCCGCGAGGTAGACGAGCACTGGGGTGGCGCCAGCGTCGATGGCGATGCCTCGCCATCTGGCCCGGTCCTCCGGGGTCCAAAAACCGTGGTCGACGACGACATCGTGCCCCGCCTTGAGCTGCTCGCCGAGGTCGACCGCCACGTCTTCGAGGACCGGTCGCTCAAGAGTGGGGAAGCTGCCTCGGGGGAAGTCCACTCCATAGACACCGTGCCTGCGGTACATCTCTTCGTCGGGGCAGAGTCGTATGAACCCACGATCGGTGAGGGCGCGGGAAAGAGTGGTCTTGCCGGAGCCGGGAAGCCCGGCCATCAGGACACAGAACGGCGGACGTGGTGGCATCGGTCTCGTCATGGTTCGGGAGATGGTGGCCATCTCCGCTTCGGCTTCGGGCGTGATTCTGCCAGCCCTGCGGGCCGCGAGCAGTGAACCTAGGCGGTCTTCGAGCACACTCACGAGCGTGTCATCCAGGACCGTCACGGTGAGACCTCCGATTCTGTACGCCATGTACGGCCAGGGCCTCCCAGGTCCACGCCGTATTCCACGATGGTGCCCTCGCTGTCGACGAACTTCGCGGTCATGACAACAACAGGTTCTGTCGGCGGGTTCTCGGGGTCCAGTTCCAGGAGCCGTACGTACTCCGGTGTCAACCGACGGGCTGAGGCAGTGTCGATGCGGTGACTGATCGGGTGGCCGGTCACCTGGGCGATGAGCTGGAGCGAAGTGCCACCCGTCAGACGCTCGCTAGCCGCTAGCTGTGGGATCAGCTTCCCGTAGCGAGCCGGGATCCAAGACGTGCTGTGCGCCACGATGCCGTGCCGGTCCCTGTACACCCGGCTACGGCGGACCACGTCGGCACCGGGCTCAAGGTCCAGCGCTTGGGCGACTTCAGCGGGCGCGGCCACTACGGCCGCTTGGTGTGAGTCGGACCTTTCGCCTGCTCCCCAGCTAGACCCGGTACGGCGTCCCCGGTCCTGACGCTGGGACCCTGAAGACATCGGCGCCGGCTGGTCCAGGACCTCGGTCCCGATGCCGTGGATGCCCCGGACAAGCCCCTCATTGCGCAGCTTGCGCAGGGCCTTCTCAGCCGTCGCGGTGCTCACCTTCCACTCTTCCGCGAGGTTCTTGATGCTCGGCAAGAGTGATCCGGGCTGGAGCTGACCAGAGGCGATCAGCGCCGTGTAGTGGGCGGCGATCTTCGCGTACGGGGCCCGATTGTCGGCCTGGCCTGCCATGTCGCTCGCTCCTCATCCGTCACTTCCCTGGGGTTCCCTAGCTTACCGCTTGACACCACAGGGAACCCTAGGGAACCTTAGGGATGTGCCTGGAGGAAAGCCCGCAGGGGTGAGTACGAAGTGAGCGCGCATTGATTGAGAACTCAACAGTGGACCGAGGGAAGCCCGTTCCCCCTTCGCAAGCAAGAGAGCGGGCGCGCCCGGGTGCAGTCCCGTGCGCGGAACAGCGCGTTTCGACCTCTTCGCAGCGCAGCGGCGCTGCGGCCGGTTGCCTCTCCCGCCCGTCCAGCCCCGCTTGCTGCGGTGGTCGTACGGGCGGGGGCGTGGGGAGCCGAGATGAGAGGAGCAGGTCTTGCGCAGGATCACCAACCCGAAGCACCCGAATGCCGACCAGGTCGGCACGGAGGTGCAGTACCGGGGCGAGACGCACCGGATCACGGACGTCGGCGGCAGTCAGTTCACGCTCGTGCGACTCCGTGACGGCTACCCGGACAACGTCGACATCGCCGACGTCAACGCCCGCGACAAGCGCGGTTGATCTACGCACTTCCCCCAACGGCGCGCGGTCCCCGGGTTGCCCCCCGGGGACCGCTTTGGGCCGTACCACCTAACAGGGAGAACACGACCCAATGAACCACATCGTCACTGTTCAGGAAGCTGTTACCGCGTTCGCCGACTGGAACGAGCCGACGGACGCGCAGCTGGACGCGATCGAGCTGGAGATGCCGCTGATCCTGGCGGACGTCGACCTGATCGACGCGCAGATCATCGCCATGGACCACATGCCGAACGAGGTCGACACCCGCCGCACCCGCCGCGCCCTCGCCCGGATGCTGGCCGAGTGGCGCACCCTCGCCAACCGCACCACCGACGCCACGGTCGGGGGTGTGGCGTGAAGGCCAAGACCGTGCTGCCGGCCGTCGCGATGACGGCCGTGTCCATGGTGCTCACCCTCGCCGTGGTCGTCATGTGGCTGGGTACGGCGATGCCGTGGCCGGTTGCCCTGGTCGTCGGTCTGGGTATCGACGGCGGGTGGCTGGCCACCCTCGCCTACGAACGGCGCCTCGCCGCGCAGGGCGACCACAGCCGTGCCGTCACCGGCGTCGGCTGGTCCTTCGGCCTCATCGCCGCCGGCGTTCTGATCGCCCACGCGCTCAGCGCCGACGACAACCCGGGCGCGTGGCTGGCCGTGGCCTGGCTGCCCATCGCGGCCAAAGCGCTGTGGCTGGTCCACGGACTGTGGGAGCGGACCGCGCTCACCCCGAACGCCCTCGGGGCGATCCGCGGTATTCAGCAGGAGGCACGCGACGAGGCGGCCGTGGCCCGTGCCCGGTTGCGGGCAGAGGCCACGACGGAGGAGACGCGGCTGACGGCCGTGACGGAGGCCGGGGCCCGCGTCGCCCGCGTTCAGGCCAGGACCGCACACAGCCTGTCGCGGGCGTGGTCGACGCTGGAAACGGCACGTGAGGGCGAGGACACCGGACGGGCGCTGACCAGCGTGACGGCCCGGGTCACGCCCGGCGTCACACCCGCGTGGAACCTTCCGGTGTGGGGACCTACCGAACCCCTCGCCCTGGATGCGGGGCCCGCGCTCACCGACGCGGCGCTTGACGCGCTGGTCGACCAGATCCGCCACAGCGAGACCCCGGCCCTGTCCTACCGCGAGATGGCCACCCGCTTCCGTGCATCCGGCTACGCCGCTTCCGAGGTCCGGCTACGGGCCGCGTGGAAGCGCGTGGTCGTCATCCCGCCGGCGCCCGGCACGGGCGCGACTACCCACACCCCGTGAGGAGCACGTGACCATGGGCAAGCCCGACACCCGCCGCCTGGATCGTGCGATCCGGGAGACCACGCGCAAGCTCGAAGCCGTCCGCCAGGGCGAGATGTGGCCCCTGACCGGACCGGAACGCCGCGCCGCACTGCGCGCGCTGGCCGGCGGCTCCTACCGGGTCATGCGCGGCAAGAGCACCACCCGTGCAGACAACCGGCTGGAGTCCGTGTCCACGTCCGCGGAGACGCGGCTCGTGGCCGAGCTGACCGCGTTGCAGATCGAGCGGCAGCGGATCGTCACCGAGACCGCCCGCGCCAAGGCTGCCAAGAAGTCGACCGGCTGGTGGTGACACCCGCCCGCACCACACCGCCTCGCACGGAACCCCTTCCACTTCACCCCGTCATGGGGCAGTCAGGAGTGCTCACCACCATGAGCGAGAACGTCGTTCCCCTGCACAAGCCCACCGACCCGCCCCACGTGACCACGCTGACCGTGGTCCCCGCCCCGCCGGCCGCGCGGCCCGTGCCGCTGTGGGTGCGCTCCGGCCGCGCCGTGCGAACCGCGGTCACGCACGAGACCACCCGCACCGCCGCGCGGGCGGTGGTCCGGCATGGTCTCTACACCTTCAACGGGGGCCGGATCGTGGCCCGCCGCACCTGGGACGGCCGTACCGGCGCCCGCTACGAGCGCATGCTGCGCGCCGCGGAAGCCGCCGGGAACTACGAGGTGGCGGAAGAGTGGGAGGACCGTCTCCAGCGCTTCCGCGAGGCCCGACACCGCCGCCGCATGGACCTGCTGCACTCGCCCGTCGACGCGGCCAAGGGCATAGCGGTCGGCGCCGGCATGAGCGTCGGCGTGCTGGTCGCGCTCGGGGTCGTGATGGCCATCAACAACGGCGACGTCGCCGACGTCATCACCCCGCTCGCGGCCACGATCGCGTTCATCGGCCTGCTCATCCGGATCGTGCAAGTGGTGTGGGGCCCGGCGGTCACGATCGGCCCGTTCCTCGCCCTGCTCGCCCTGTGGGCCGTCGGCAGCAAACAGCAAGCCGCACCCGCATGGTCGATGCCCGACCACGTCCGCTCCAGCGAGGGCGAGCCCATCACGCCCTCGATCGTGGTCAAGGCCCTGCGCGACCTGGGCGTACCGGCCCTGCGCAACGCCATCAAGGAGATGGGCGACGCCGGCGCGAGCATGCTCGGGCCGATCCGAATCGCCGGATGTGGCGTGGAAGTCGACGTCACGCTCCCGTCCGGGGTCACCACGACCGAGGTGCAGCAGCGTCGACGCAAGCTCGCCGAGAACCTGACCCGGCACGAGCACGAGGTGTTCATCATGACCGCCGAAGCGGCCCGCACCGTCCGGGTCTGGATCGCCGACTCCGGAGCGCTGGACCAGCCGATCGGCCCCTCGCCGCTGGTCACCGACGACACGATGACCGCCGACTACACCAAGGGCCGCGCCCCCTGGGGGCAGGACCTCCGCGGCGACGCGGCAAGCCTGAGCGTGTTCCAGCGACACCTACTGATCACGGGCCTGTCCAACCAGGGCAAGACCGCCGCCCTGCGCGCCCTCGCCCTCTGGCTCGCCCTCGACCGGTCGGTCGAGTTCTGGATGGGAGACCTGAAGGGCGCGGGCGACTGGCGGATGTTCGACGGCCTGGCCACCCGGCTCATCCAGGGACCGACCGACGACCACGTCATCCAGGTCACCGAGATGGTCGAGGACGCGGTGGAGGAGATGAACCGTCGTCTTCAGGCGCCGCCCGGAACGGCATTCCCGCCGCTCATCATCGTCGTCGACGAGGCGCAGGTCGCGTTCATGTGCCCGGTCAAGGACGAACAGAAGCGCCCCTACGGCGGGTCCAGCTCCAACTCCCGGTACTTCATGGCCGCGCGGAAGATCCACAACCAGGGCCGGGCGGTGAACGTGCTGCTGTGGCAGGGCACCCAGGACCCCACCGACCAGAACCTTCCCAAGCTCGTGCGCGAGGGTGCTCACACCCGTGCCTCCCTCGCCCTGGGCACCGAAGCGCAGGCCGTCATGGCCCTTGGGGAGAAGGCCGTGAACGGCGGCGCCGCCCCACACCTGCTGCGCCCCGGTCTGGACAAGGGAACCCTGGTCGTCGCCTCCGACGGCATCGACATCCCCAAGGGGCAGTCGGCCATCACGGTCCGCACGCACTTCATCAGCACCGACGACGCGGAAGTCATCGCCGACCGCGCCAAGGCGCTGCGCGACGGCGTCACCACCCTGCATGTGGTCGAGCGGGGTGAGGAGCGTGACCCGCTCGCCGACGTCGCCGGCGTCATCGGGGACGCCCCGCGGCTGATCACCCAGGACGTGTTGAAGCGGCTCGCGGCGCTGAGCGAGGACGCCTACGGCAAGTGGTCGTTCATCGACCTCAAGCGCGTTCTCGACGGCACCGGAGCCGAACCGTACAAGTCCGACGGGCGCATGGTCGTCGCCCGCGAACGCGTCGCCCGCGCCCTCGCCAACCGCGACACGGATGGTTCCGCTTCCGCCGCCGAATGACAGGGAGCCACACCCCGATGGGTCAGGGAGGCAGGGAGAACTCCCTAGCCCCCTCCCTGACCCGCCTCCCTGCACCTGACCTGCGCGAATGATCGCCAGGGAGGCAGGGAGGCATCCCAGGTCAGAGCCCTGAAACCCCCTTCACAGCGCCCCCGGCAGGGTGTGTCCCTGCCTCCCTCACCGAGCACCGGAAGGGATTCCGCATGTACCCCGAACACGGCCACCACGCGCCCGCACAACGGGCCGTGGAAGTCCACATACCCACCCCGATCACTCCCGCCGCCATAGCGCCGGCGCCGCTCATCCCCGTCCAGCCGGGCGTGGTCCCGTCGGTGGCGAGCGTGGTCCTGCCCGACGGACGCGTCGTCACCGGCTACGCCATCAACCCCATGCAACCGGAGCCGATCACGACCAAGCCGGCCGTCTCGCGCGCCGCGGTGAACGTCGCCCTCGGGGGCGTCGGATTCCTCGCCGTATGCGGCGGACTGCTGCTGCTGACGACGTTCATCGCCGCGCTGACCGCGCTCATCACCCAGCTCATCACACTCGCCGCCGTCATCTTCGGCGGATGGATCGCCGTGCAGGTGTTCAGCGCGAGCGGCCACAGGGGCGGGACCACGGTCAACATCCGCCGCGCCGTGATCAAGCGCAACCGCTTCTACCAGTAGCTACGCCAAGGGCGGCCCCCGCGTCTCGCCAAAGAACGGGGCCGCCCTGACCAACCAGCATCCATCCCAGGAACTGGAGACATCCAGCATGACCCAACCCACCGACATCCGGCGAGCCCTCGCCGCCCTCACGCCAGCGCTGGAGGTGGCCGCGTGAGCACCGTCTCACCCCTGCTGGACACCGCGCTCACGCTGGCGGTGCGCTCCGTCCCGGTGCTGCCGCTGCGGGCGGGGAAGGTCCCGTTCGGCAACTGCGCCGCCTGCACCGGCAACGCGTGCGGCGGACGGCCGAACATGAAGCACGCGGGCCCCTGCCGCTGCGCCAAGGTCTGCCACGCGTGGGCCGCGGCCACCACCGATCCGCAGGTGCTCACCTCTCCCGCGTGGGCCGCGGCATGGCGGCAAGCCGTATCCGTCGCCTACCACCCCGGCGGCGCCGGACTGACCGTCGTGGATCTCGACAACCCCGCCGCCGTCGACTGGGCCCGCGAGACCCTGCCCGCCACCCGCACCGTGCCCACCACACGCGGCGAACACTGGATCTACCAGGGCACCACCCGCTCCGTGAATGGCGTCCGCGAAGGCGTCGACATCAAGTCGACCATGGCCTACGCCCGGTGGCGCGGGTCCGGCACCGGCAGCACGGCCCGCCTGCCGGACGTCGTACGGGCACTGACCGTCAAGGAACCTGCCACAGTCCGACCGGCGGCCGTCATGGTGCCCGCACGGGCCGGGGGCGGGGAGTGCCCTCACCGCACGCCGACCTATCTGGACCGCGGCATCGCCATGGCAGAGCAGCGCATCACCGCGGCCTCCAGCGCGGTGCACGCCACCGTGTACCGCACCTTCCTCGCCGTGCTGTCCACGCACGGCCGGTGCGCCTGCCTCACCGACGCCCACACCGCGCGACTGTTCGCCGCCGCGCAGGCCAAGGGCGAATCGCCGCGGCACTGCACCGACGCGTGGACCAACGCCCTGACCACGTTGGGACTGTGACCATGTCCGACGACGAGAAGAACCCCGCCCGCGAAGTCATCGCCGACTACGCACACGCGCACTTCCGCTACTTCCGCACCGCCGACGGAACCGTCTACGCGCAGAAGAACGGCCACCCCGTCGCCCGGCCGATCCGCTCCCAGGGCACCACCGGCAGCCACCGCCAGGAACTCATGGTCGGCCTCTTCCGTGACGGGATCGGCGTCTTCAACGGAACCGCCCTCAAGGAGGCGTTGGACCTCATCGAAGCACTCGCGCTCACCGAGGACGTACAGCCCGTACACATCCGCGTCGCCCCCGGCTTCGACGGGGCGACGTGGCTGGACCTGGGACGCAACGACGGACAGTCCGTGCGGATCCACCCCACCGGCTGGGACATCCGCACCCCGGACCCGCGTGAGGTGTGCTGGCGGCGCACCCAGCTCACCGGGGAACTGCCCCTGCCGGCCAAGGACACCGACGGCAAGGGCATCGACCTGCTGCTGAGGCTGTGCAACTTCGCCACCGCGGAGACCGAGTGCCTGGCCATCGCGTGGCTGATCGGCTGTCTCGGGCCGTCCGTGCCCGTGCCCGCGCCGTTTCTCACCGGGCCGCAGGGCGCGGGGAAGTCCACCGGCGGGCGGATGCTCGTACGGATCATCGAGGGCATGAGCGGTGACCTGCGCCGGGCTCCGAAGGACGAGGAAAACCTGATCGCGGCCGTGGCGGCCGGATGGGTCACCGCGCTGGACAACCTCTCCCACATGACGCCGGAACTCTCGGACGCCATGTGCTGCATCGTGACCGGAGCCGAGAGCGTCAAGCGCGCCCTGTTCACCGACGGGGACGTGTTCCGCGTCGGCTACCGCCGCCCCCTGCTCCTGACCGGCATCGACGTCGGCGTCATCCGGCCCGACCTCGCCGAACGGCTCCTGCCGCTGCGCCTTGAGCGGCCCCGTGTGCGGCGCACGGAGGCGGAACTGTGGGCGGAGTACGCGGAGGTTCTGCCGGTCGTTCTCGGCTCGCTCCTGGACCTCACGGTCAAGGTCCGCGCCGTCGGGGCGGAAACGCCCACCGATCTGCGGATGGCCGACTTCGCCCATCTGTGCGCGCAGTTCGACGCGGCCACCGGTCTCGGAGCTCTCACTGCCTACCGGGCCAGTCTGGACGATTTGAACGACGACGTGATCGAGGGCGACCTTTTGGCGCAGACCGTTCTCCGGCATGCCGACACCATCGAACCGGGCGCGGAGCAGCGGATGACGTCCACCGAGTGGCTGCACTGCCTCAGTCGCATCTACAGCGGCGAAGACCTGCGTGCCCTGCCCAAGGGCTGGCCGACCACGGGCAAAGTCCTCTCCGACCGGCTCAAGCGGCTCCAGCCGACCCTTGCCGCCCGCGGCGTCCTCATCGATACCGGCCGCACCAGCGAGGGCCGGTACCTCGCCATGACCCGCCCGGCCACCGCTCACCCACACGCGCAGCCGCGGATGCTCTGACCCGCGCCCGCGCTCGCCCGGACAAGCAAGAGGAGCACCAGCGGCGAGGCGTGCTCCTCTTGCTGTTCGGCGCAGCGCGCCGCCCCAAGGTCGCGCCGCGCAGCAGCTCCTTCTTCACGCTCGAAGCAGCACCGCACTACAACAGACACCCCCTCTTTTGTCCTAAGAGGGAAGACGCTGCGTCATCTGCGTCATGCATGCCAAAAAACGGCACCTGACCTGCGGCAACAGCCATGACGCAGACGGCGGGCTCTGCGTCATCCTGCGTCATCTGCGTCATGCGATGACGCAGCCCATGACGCTGCCATGACGCACGCCTCCGACACTGCGTCACGCAAAACCGCAGGTCAGAAGCCTAAATGACGCTGATGACGCAATGACGCAGAAATCCGCACCTCGGACACACGCTGGCTCCCGAAACAGGCCCCGCTCACGGAGGTTCGTCGTGCCCACCGTCGCCCCCACCCTGCCCGAAGCGCTCACGGTTCCCGAAGTCATGCACGCCCTGCGCCTCAGCCGCAGCAAGGTCTACGACCTCTTCCGCTCTAAGCAGCTCGAAAGCTTCACCGCTGGCCGTGCCCGCCGGGTCCCGGTCACTGCAGTGCGCCAGTACATGCAAGACCGAATCGAGGAGGCCGCCTGATGGCCAAGCGTCGCGCCAATGGCGAAGGAACGATCACCAAGCGGGCGGACGGCCGTTACCAGGCCGCCGCCTACGTCTACCGCCCCGACGGCACCCGTACCCGGAAGTTCGTCTACGGCAAGACCCGTGAGGAAGTCGCGGACAAGCTCACGGAGTTGCAGGAGAAGACCCGTCAGGGCATCCCGGCCGCAGAGTCCACGATGGCGTTCGGCGACTACCTGACGTACTGGCTCGCCACAATCGCGCCGGAACGGCTCAAGCCGTCCACGCTGAACAGTTACGAGGGGTTGACCCGCCTGTACATCAGGCCTGCCCTCGGAAAGAAGCGGCTCAACCGACTGTCGCCGGCGGACGTGCGCCGCTTCCTGGCGGAGTTCAAGACGTCCTGCCTGTGCTGCCTCCGGGGCGCGGACAGGGAGCGTCCGGAGGGCAAGCGCTCGTGTTGTGCCGTCGGCCGCTGCTGCGCGCGCCAGCCGTCGGCGCGGACCGTCCAGTACATCCATGCCGTGCTCCGGTCCGCTCTGCAACAGGCGATGCGAGAGGAACTGATCGCTCGCAATGTCGCGCGGATCGTGGAAACCCCCACCGTCACCCCCAAGGAGGTGCGTCCGCTGGACCCCGCAGAGGCTCGCCTGATGCTCAAGACCGCCCGATCCCACCGGCTGTACGCCCTGTGGCTGCTGCTGGTGTCGACGGGCCTGCGGAGAGGCGAGGCGCTCGCCCTCACTTGGTCGGACATTGACCTCACGAACGGTCAGCTCCGGGTCCGTCGGAACGTGCAGCGCATCCGGCGGGAACTGATCTTCGGTAGCCCCAAGACCACCCGGTCCATCCGTACGGTGTCTCTGCCTAAGCGCTGCATGCAGGCGCTCGCGCAGCACCGGGAGCAGCAGGAGCAGGAGCGCAAGGTCTCGGGGAAGAAGTGGCAGCCTGATCCGGGGCATCCTGACGGACTGATCTTCACCACCACGACCGGCCGCGTCACGGACCCTCGCGGCCTGAACCGGATGCTCACCACCCTGTGTCGGGACGCCGGCGTGCGACGGGTGCGCGTTCACGATCTCCGCCACACGTGCGCCTCGCTCCTGCTCGCTCAGGGCGTGGACGCTCGCACGATCATGGAGACCCTCGGGCACAGCACGATCACGATGACACTGGACACCTACGCGCACGTGATGAGCACGACGCTGCGTGCGGCTGCAGATCGGATGGACGACGCGTTGGGCCACGATCCCAACGAGGAGATCGTGTAGTCGGACGCCTTGATGGCGTCATCCGACCGGCCTACGTAGGCGTTGATGTCAGGCGCTGATGTCAAAGGCCCCATCGGGCGAACCGATGGGGCCTCTCACCTGTGTGCACTCGGCAGGATTCGAACCTGCAACCTTCTGATCCGTAGTCAGATGCTCTATCCGTTAAGCTACGAGTGCTTGTGTTCTGTTATTTTGCCTTCGCTCCCGGCCCTTCCGGCCCGCTCGCGGCGACAGGAAGAACATTACATGACTGCCGCCGACATGTGAAATCCGTTTGCCGTACCCGTTGTGACCTGCGAAAACGCCGTTTCGGGCGGTATCTGGGACAACGGAGAACAGCGAAGCCCCGGTCGGGTGGACCGGGGCTTCGCTGATCGCGCGGAGGCGGAGGGATTTGAACCCTCGATGGGATTGAAGTCCCAAACCGCATTAGCAGTGCGGCGCCATAGACCGGACTAGGCGACGCCTCCAGCACAACCGCTCACGCGAGCGCGAGTGGTGCGTGCAGATGATGACACAGTCGAGCGCGCTGTCACCAATCGGCCTCCACGGTACTAGGCAGTCGGGCCGTAGGGCAAAGCCTTACGTGGCGGTGCGGCGGGCGCGCGCAACGTACCGGCGCGCGTCGCGTTAGTCAGGTCATGTCGCAGGTCATGTCGCAGGTCATCTCCGGCCGCCTCCGCCGGCTCGCCGTCACCGCCGCCGCGTCCTTCGCCGCGGTCACCTCGCTGTCCGCCGCGTCCACGGCCGCGTACGCCGGGGTCGCCACCGAAGCGGGCGGGGCCGGCCGCCCCGTCATGCCACCGCCCGTCCGGGACGAGGACCGGGCACCAGGCCCCGGCCACCTCACGGAGTCCGACCACCTCACGGAGTCCGGCCACCTCACGGAGTCCGACCACCTCACCGTCACCGTGCACCAGGCAGGCGGCGACGCGGACGGAACGTACGAGCTGTACTGCCACCCCGGCGGTGGCAGCCACCCGGACGTGGAAGGCGCCTGCCAGGTGGTGGAGCGCAACACCCGGTGGGGCGAGGAGATCTTCGCGCCGGTGCCGGAGAACAGCATCTGCACCCTGCAGTACGGCGGCCCGGCCACCGCGCATGTCACCGGGACGTGGGCCGGATGGCCCGTCGACGCGGTGTTCGACCGCGGCGACGGGTGCCAGATCGCACGCTGGGACCGGTTCGTGCCGCTCCTGCCCGACCTGGGGCCGTAGCGGCCGGCCGGCCGACCCGAGCGCGTCGCGCCTGCGCCTCGGAGGCGGGCCCGAGGTGCGTGGGCGGCCGAGTCCGAGGTGTGTGGGCGGCCGAGGTCAAGCACAGGAGTCTCCTGGTGAAGACAACGGTCCCGTAAACGTCCCGCGAAGGTACCGCGAAGCCGGAGGAGCCGGTCACACGTTCTGTCGCAATTCGTCGTGCGAGCTCCCTCTCATCCGGCGCCGCGAGCGCGACCTGAGCCCTTAGACTCCCTCGCGTGACACGTTGCGGGCAGGTTGGCAAGATGGCCCGAGCGGTCGGCAAGGTGCGGTAACAGGGAGGAAGCGTCTCGTGAGCAGCAGGCCATCCCGAGGCGCTGCTCGCCTCGCAGCCATACTGGACGCGCTGCCCGATGCGTTGGTGCTGGTCAACGCCAACGGGACGGTCGTCAACGCCAACACCATCGCCCTGGAGGCCTTCGAGGCGCCGGGCACCGCCCTCGTCGGGCGCGGGCTGCTCGATCTGCTGCCGCAGTTCGACTCCAAGCTGATCCCGGGCTCCATGCGGCGCCCCGACCACATGGACCCGGTCGGACGGACCAAGCCCACCCGCATGATCGCCCGGCGGACGGACGGGGTCGAGTTCCCGGTCGAGGTCACCAGCGCCAACCTCGAGAACGGACAGCAGGCCTACGACGGTTACGGCTACACCGGCGACGAGCTGCTGATGCTCGTCGTACGCGATCTGTCCGGCACCGTCGACACCGAGGCCGAGCTGGCGCGTTCGCAGCGGCAGACCGAGATGATCCTGCGGGCCGCGTCCGAGGGTGTCGTCGGGACCGACACCGACGGGCGGATCGTGCTCGTCAACCCGGCCGCCGCCCAGATCCTGGGCTACCGGGCCAGCGACCTCGGCGGCAAGGAACTGCACGACCTGGTGCTGCACTCCCGGGTCGACGGCTCCTCGTTCCCGTACGAGGAGTCGGCGCTCGCCGACACCCTGCGCTCCGGGCGCAAGCACCGGGTGCGCGGGCAGGTGCTGTGGTCCAAGAGCGGCGACAAGGTGTCGGTCGACCTGACCACCGCGCCGGTGCGCGACGGCGACCAGCTCGTCGGCGCCGTGATGACCTTCAACGACCGGCGGCAGTTCGACAGCCTCGCCGAGGAGAAGCAGACCGCCGACAAGCGGCACGCGGACGAGCTGGAGCGGCTCTCCGAGGACCACGCCTCCGATCTCACCGCCCTGCGCCAGCAGCACGTCGCCGAGCTGGAGGAGCTGCGCGAGCAGCACGAGGAGGAGCTCGCGGCCGGCGAGGAGCGCTACGCCGCGCTCGGCGAGCGGGAGAAGGACCGGTACGAGGCCCTCGCCGCACGGCACGATCAGCTGCTCACCCTGCTGGGACAGTCGCTGCGCGGGCCCCTGGACGAGCTGCGCCGCGAGCTGGCCGCACTCGCCGCGGACGACGCCGGGCAGCTGTGGCCCGAGGCCAACCAGGTGCTCCACCACCTGTCGGCGGGCTACTCGCGGATCACCACCCTGATCGACAACGTCCTCGGCTTCCAGCTGCTCGACGCCGGGACCGAGACCGTCACCCGCACGAACGTCATGCTCGACGCCGTCGTCGCCGCCGGTGTCGACGGGGCCGTCGAACTGATCGGGCCCGGCCGTGTGCAGTTCGCCGTGCACGCGCCGCCCATCGAGGCCGAGGTCGACGCGCGGCTCCTCGCGACCGCGCTCGCGCATCTGGTCGCGGACGTCGCCGGTGTCGATGCCACCGGCAACGCGCCCGTGTCGGCGGGCGGTTACATGGACAACACCGTCGTCGTGGCGGCGGCGCAGCGCGGCGAGGTCGTACGCATCGAGGTGCGCGGGCCGTACGCCGGGGGCGACCCGGTGCACGAGCCGATCGTGCGTGGGATCGTGCGCGCCCACGGCGGTGTGCTCCAGACGCACGAAGTGCCGGGGATGAGCGGCAGCGCGTACGTCCTCGAGGTTCCGCTCGGCGGCGGGGCCGGCGCGATGGCCGCCGTGCCCTCTCAGGCGCTGGAGCTCGGGCAGGGTCCGGGACCGGGTCTCGCCCTGGAGTCCGCCGCCTCGGCGGACGAGGCCGGGGACGGGCAGGGATCGGGCGGCGGGCGGGGGCGGCGGGCCCGCCGGTCCTCCGTGGACGCCTTCCTGGAGAGTGAGGATCCGGGCGAGTCCGGTGGCGGTGATGCGGAGGGCGCGTCGCCGACCGGACGGCGGCGGAGGCGTGCGGCCGCCGAGGAAGCGGCGGTCGCGGCCGCCGACGCCGGGGAGGTCTCCGGCGGTACCGGGCGGCGACGCGGCCGGCCGGCCGAGATCGCGGCCGCGGCCGCGGGCGCGGGCCCGGGGGCCGCCGAAGGCGCCGTCGTCATGGCCGGGGAGAACTCCTCGGGGACCGCGGCTGCGGGAACGGGTCTGGGCGGGACGGTTCCGCCGCAGGGTGTGCCCGCGCCGACCGGTCGGCGCGCGCGACGCGGCGCCGACGAACAGCACGCGTTGCCGCCCGCGCTGCCCGTGGCGTCGGCCCCGGCGCAGCCCGCCGACGCGGGCGACATGGCCTCCGACGACTCGGAGCCGACCGGGCGCCGTCGGCGTGCTCTGGCCGCCGCGACGGAACGCGCCGCCGCGCAGGAGGCCGCACCGCGTACGGTCTTCGCCCTCCCGCCGGCCGAGGCGGACCGCTCGCCCGACGGCACGGGAGCAGCGGGACAGGCGGCCCCCGTCCCGGCTCAGGCGCCCGTGCCCGCGTCCCCTTCCGTACCCGCGCCCGGTCCGGCCGGTGACGCCCTGATCGACCACGGCCGGCACGACGCCGTGCCCCACGGCCAGTCCGACGACCACACCCCGCCGCAGCCGCACCCCACGAACGCGCCGACCGGCCGCCGTCGACGGGCCGTCGGCCAGTCGGCGGAGGCCGCCGAGACACCCGGGACCGCGATTCCGGCGCAGGTGCCCCAAGGGCAGCAGCCCGTAGCCGCCCGGCCCGCCGCCGCCCAGCCGCTTCCCGCGGAGGCGCTCCCCGGTCAGAGAACCCCTGGCGTCGGCACTCCCGTCCCGCAGCCGTGGCCCAGCGGCGACGCCGCCACTCCCGACGCCGGGACCGTCGCGTCCGTGCCGCCGAACGGCGGCCTCGCGCCCCAGCTCCAGCCCCCGGCGCCCGACCCGGCCGCCCAGCGGCCCGCGCCTGCCGCCACCCCGGCGACCGGCACCCCGCTGCCGCCGGAGAGCGCGCCCGCGCAGCCGCGGGCGGCACAGCCGCTGCCCGCCGAGGCCGCGCAGACGCCGGCGCCTGCGCCGGTCGACCCGAACTCGACGCAGGGACGGGCGATCAGCGTGCGGACGCTGGGGCAGGGCGTGCCGTTCACGCGACAGGCGGCGCAGGTGCAGCAGCCGTCGGCGGGCGCCACTCCGCCCCCGCACGGGGCGGCGGCTTCCGGCCGACGGCGCAAGCTGGGCACACCGCCCGACCCGGCCGCACGCCCGGAACAGACGGCCCGGCCGCACCCGTCGGCCGAGCAGGCGCAGGCGTCCCGGACGGCCGCACCCCAGAACGCCGCGCCCCAGGCGCCCGCGGCGCAGCCCGCCGTCGCGCAGCCGTCGCTCGCCGGACAGTCCCGGCTGGTGCCGACCACCGAGGGCGCCGGACGGTCGTACGCCATAGGAGCACCGGACGAGAACGCCGCCGAAGGTCCCGAGCCGCTGGACGGTCCGGGCGGAGCGGTGGAGGTCGCGGACATGCCACGGCCGCAGCCGATGGACGACGAGTTGCCGCCGGAGCCGCTGGACAACCCGCGCCGGCTGCTGGTCTGGCCGGCCCCGGACGTCGCCACCCAGCAGGCGCTGAGCGACCGCGGCTACCGGCCCGTGATCGTGCACTCGCGCGAGGAGGTGAACGCGCAGATCGCCGCGTTCCCCGCCGCGCTGTTCGTCGATCCGCTGACCGGACCGATCACGCGCACCGCACTCCAGTCGCTGCGCCAGGCCGCCGTGGCCGCCGAGGTGCCGGTGCTGGTCACGGCGGGGCTCGGGCAGGCGACGCGCGAGGCGGCGTACGGCGCCGATCCCGCCGTACTGCTGAAGGCGCTCGCGCCGCGTGACAGTGAGCAGCATCCGCCGCGCGTCCTGCTCATCGAGGAGCACGCGGAGATCGCGCTGGCGCTGACCTCGACGCTGGAGCGGCGCGGGATGCAGGTCGCGCGGGCGGCGAGCGACGGTGACGCGGTGGCGCTGGCGGGACAGTTCCGGCCGAACCTGGTCGTGATGGACCTGCTCCAGGTACACCGGCGGCAGGCCGGGATCGTGGACTGGCTGCGCGCGAACGGACAGCTCAACCGCACCCCGCTCGTCGTCTACACCGCCGCCGTCGGCCCGGCCGACCTGCCGCGCCTCGCCTCGGGCGAGACGGTGCTGTTCCTCGCGGAACGGTCCACCACCGCCGAGGTGCAGGGCCGGATCGTCGACCTGCTCTCGCGCATCGGCACCAACTAGGACTGTCAGGACTGTCCTGGACGACCGACCGCCGTACGGGCGTGAGCTGACGCTGACGTCGTACGGCGGCGAGGTGGGCGCGTGCCGGTGATACGTGCCGTGTCCCCGATCGGAGCCGGCCGAGGCCGGTCGGACGCGGTCGGGGACAGTCGGGCGTGGTCGGTGCCGGTCAGAGCTTGGTGACGTCCAGTTCCCCGGCCGCGTACTGCCTGCGCAGCACCTTCTTGTCGAACTTGCCGACGCTGGTCTTGGGCACCGCCCCGATGATCGTCCAGCGCTCGGGCAGCTGCCACCTGGCGATTCCGGCCTCGTCGGCGAGGAAGCCGCGCAGCGCGTCGAAGTCGGCGACGGAGCCCTCCCTCAGCACCACGGTGGCCAGCGGACGCTCGCCCCACCTGTCGTCCGGGACGGCGACGACGGCGGCCTCGGCGATGTCCGGGTGGGACATCAGGGCGTTCTCCAGGTCGACGGAGGAGATCCACTCGCCGCCGGACTTGATGACGTCCTTGGCACGGTCGGTGAGGGTCAGGAAACCGTCCGCGCTGATGGTGCCCACGTCGCCCGTCTTGAGCCAGCCGTCCGCGCTGAACTTGTCGTCGGGGCGCAGCGGTTCGACGCCGGGGCCGTTGTAGTAGGCGCCGGCGATCCAGGGGCCGCGCACCTCCAGTTCGCCCGCGGACTCGCCGTCCCAGGGCAGACGTTCGCCGCCCGGACCGCTCAGGCGGGCCTCGACTCCAGCCGGGAACCGGCCCTGGGTGAGCCGGTACGCGAACTCCTCCGCCGTGCCGACCGCGTGGGCCGGCGGACGGGCGACCGTGCCGAGCGGGGACGTCTCCGTCATGCCCCAGGCGTGGCAGACCCGCATGCCCAGCTTGTCGAAGGCCTCCATGAGGGAGGGCGGGCAGGCCGAGCCGCCGATGGTGACCTGGGTGAGGGAACCGACGTCACGGGGCTTGGCGGTCAGCTCGCCGAGCAGGCCCTGCCAGATGGTGGGGACGGCGGCCGCGTGCGTGGGACGCTCGGACTCGATCATCTCGGCGAGCGGCGCGGGCTGGAGGAACCGGTCGGGCATCAGCAGGTTCACCCCCGTCATGAAGGTCGCGTGCGGCAGGCCCCAGGCGTTGACGTGGAACTGCGGCACCACGACCAGCGAGGTGTCCTGGTCGGTCAGCCCCATGGACTGGGTCATGTTGACCTGCATGGAGTGCAGGTAGATCGAACGGTGGCTGTACACCACGCCCTTGGGGTCGCCCGTGGTGCCGGAGGTGTAACACATGGCGGCCGCCTGGCGTTCGTCCAGCTCCGGCCAGTCGTACGCGGTCGGCTTCCCCGCGATCAGGTCCTCGTACTCATGCACCTGGACGGACGTCGCGCCCGCGAGCAGCGAACGGTCACCCGGACCCGAGACGACGACGTGCTCTATCGTCCCGAGCTGCGGCAGCAGCGGGGCCAGCAGCGGAAGCAGCGAACCGTTGGCGATCACGACCCTGTCGGCCGCGTGGTTCACGATCCAGACCAACTGTTCCGCGGGCAGCCGGAGGTTGAGGGTGTGCAGGACCGCGCCCATGGAGGGAATCGCGAAGTACGCCTCGACGTGGTCCGAGTTGTTCCACATGAGCGTGGCCACCCGATCGTCGTCCGCGACTCCGAGGTCGTCGCGCAGGGCGTGCGCCAACTGGGCCGCGCGGACGCCGATCTCGGCGTAGGAGCGGCGCTCGGGCTCTCCCTCACCGGTCCAGGTGGTCACCTGTGATGCGCCGTGGATCGTCGACCCGTGGTTCAGGATCCTCGAGATCAGCAGCGGTACGTCCTGCATCGTGCTCAGCACGGCGTCCTCCCGGGCGACATTGCCTACGCGGTGGTAACGGTTGCGCTGATTCTGCGCACATACCGCGCGGTATGTCACTAGGTCCGGACGATCGATCACATCGGTCGGGGACCCGACGTCCCCCGAGCCCGGCCCCCTAGCGCACGAGCACCAGCTCGGGATCCTCGCGCAGCTTCCCGAGCGCCCGCGACACCGCCGACTTCACCGTGCCGACCGAGACCCCGAGCACCTCCGCCGTCTGGACCTCGCTCAGGTCCTCGTAGTACCGCAGCACCACCATCGCCCGCTGACGGTCCGGCAGCTTCATGACCGCCCGCCACATCGCGTCGTGCAGTGCCTGCTGCTCGGCGGGGTCGTCCCCGCCGTGCGCGGTCTCCGGCTCGGGCAGCTCCTCGCACGAGAACTCGTCGACCCTGCGCTTGCGCCACTGCGAGGTGCGCGTGTTCACCAGCGCCCGGCGCACGTACCCGTCGAGCGCGCGATGGTCCTCGATCCGCTCCCAGGCGACGTACGTCTTGGCCAGCGCGGTCTGCAACAGGTCCTCGGCGTCGCTCGGGTTCGCGGTCAGCGACCGGGCGGTCCGCAGCAGCACCGGCTGGCGGGCCCTCACGTACGACGAGAACGACGGGTAGGTGGAGGTCCCCCCGGCCGAGCGAAGACGAGACGGCGGGAGGGTCTGCCTCACTGGTGCAGCGGCTTTCGAGGCGCTGGTGCAGACGGGTGTGGTCATGACTCCACGCTATGAGCGACCCCCGCTCCGGCGGATCGGCCGCAGGTCCCGCAGCGGAGTCCGCCTCAGGTTGTAGGGGTGGGGCAGGCTCCACCTCCTGAAGGTGGATGAGCGGCCGGGGTCTCCTGCGGGATTACCCCTGGGGGGCTCAACCGTCCGCCGCGAGGACCAGGCCCGAGGTCGGCACCCCCGTCCCCGCCGTCACCAGGACCCGCCCCGCCCCGGATATGGGGTTCACGGACGTGCCGCGCAGCTGCCGTACCGCCTCGGCAACGCCGTTCATCCCGTGGAGGTACGCCTCCCCGAGCTGGCCGCCATGGGTGTTGATCGGGAGCCGCTCCCCGGCGACGAAGTCCGCGGCCTCTCCCGGCGCGCAGAAGCCGAACTCCTCCAGCTGCATCAGCACGAACGGGGTGAAGTGGTCGTACAGGATCGCCACGTCGATGTCGGCCGGCGTGAGTCCGGACGTCCGCCACAGCTGGCGGGCCACCACACCCATCTCCGGCAGCCCCGTCAGATCGTCCCGGTAGAAGCTGGTCATCTGCTCCTGTGCGCGACCGGCGCCCTGGGCGGCCGCCGCGACGACGGCCGGCGGATGCGGCAGGTCGCGGGCCCGCTCCACGGAGGTGACCACGACCGCCTGCCCGCCGTCCGTCTCCTGGCAGCAGTCCAGCAGCCGCAGCGGCTCGACGATCCAACGGGAGGCCGCGTGGTCGGCGAGGGTGATGGGTCTGCCGTGGAAGTACGCCGCCGGGTTGGTCGCCGCGTACCTCCGGTCCACCACGGCCACGTGTCCGAAGGCCTCCGGGGTCAGCCCGTAGGTGTGCAGATAGCGCTGGGCCGCCATCGCCACCCAGGAGGCCGGGGTGAGCAGCCCGAACGGCAGGGACCAGCCGAGGCCCGTGCCCTCCGCCGACGGCTCCCGGTGCTGGACCCCCGAGCCGAATCGACGCCCCGACCGCTCGTTGAAGGCGCGGTAACAGACCACCACCTCGGCGACCCCCGTCGCCACCGCCAGTGCCGCCTGCTGGACGGTCGCGCAGGCCGCCCCGCCGCCGTAGTGCACCCGGGAGAAGAAGGACAGCTCGCCCATCCCGCAGGCCTGGGCCACGGTGATCTCCGGGTTGGTGTCCATCGTGAACGTGACCAGCCCGTCCACGTCGGCCGGCGTCAGCCCCGCGTCAGCCAGCGCCGCCCGGACCGCCTCCGCGGCCAGCCGCAGCTCGCTGCGCCCCGAGTCCTTGGAGAACTCCGTGGCCCCGATGCCGACGATCGCCGCCCGCCCGCCCAGCGTGTCCCGCTTCCGTACGCTCATCGCGCGCCTCCCCGCGCGACGGTGAGCGTCACCGTGCCGGTCACATGGCGGCCGACGCCGTTCGCCCCGACCACCCGGACCGTGACGGTGTCGCCGTCGACCTCCGCCACCGTGCCGGTCAACACCATCGTGTCACCGGGATAGTTGGGCGCCCCGAGTCTGATGGCCACCTTACGGAGCACCGCCGTGGGGCCGAAGTGGTCGGTGATGTACCTCCCGACCAGGCCGTTGGTGGTGAGGATGTTCATGAAGATGTCGGGGGAGCCCTTGCCGCGGGCCAGCTCGGGATCGTGGTGGACGTCCTGGTAGTCGCGGGAGGCGAGGGCCCCGGCGACGATCAGCGTGCGGGTGATCTCGATCTCCAGCGGCGGCAGCGCCTCACCCGCGGTCATCGCCTTCATGCGGCCACCTCCTCGGCCTTGAAGACAGGAAGCACCAACTCGTCGTCGTACGAATGGAATACGAGCCGCACCGGCATCCCTATCCGCACCTTGTCGTACGGCACCCCGATCACGTTGCTGACGATCCGCACTCCCTCGGTCAGTTCGATCAGCGCGACCGCGTAGGGAGGGGCGAAGGCCGGGAAGGGCGGGTGGTGCATGACCACGTACGAGTAGACCGTGCCCTCGCCGCCCGCCTCGACCGTGTCCCAGTCCGGGCAGCCGCAGGCGTTGCAGCCCGGCAGCCAGGGGTGGCGCAGGGTCGCGCAGCCCGTGCAGCGCTGGATGAGCAGACGGTGCTGTGCCACGCCCTCCCAGAAGCCGGCGTTGTCGCGGTTGACCACCGGCCGGGGACGGGGAGGTTTCGGTTTGTGCCGCGCGGGAGCGTACTTGAGGATGCGGAAGCGGTGGGTGCCCGCGAGCTCGGCGCCCACTCGCACATCCATCCGGGTCGTGACGAAGTACCCGGAGCCCAGCTTGGTCGTCTTCCGCGCCGAGACCGACTCGATCACCACGTCGAAGGTGATCTCGTCCCCCGGGCGCAGGGGCCGCAGATACTCCTGCTCGGAGTCGGTGGCCACGACCGAGGTGCAGCCCGCCTCGTCGAGCAGGGCGAGGAGCTCGTCGTACGCCTCGGTCCGCCCCGCACCCCCCGTGCGGGCCGTGCGGTCCGTGCGGGCCGCGTGGCCGGCCAGGCCGCCCATGGTCCACACCTGGAGCATGGTGGGCGGGGCGACGGCATCGGGCCCCTCGTAGGCCGCGCCGGTGTCGCCCATCGCTTCGCACCAGTGGCGGATCATCGGCGCGTTGACGGGATCCCTGCCGACACCGGCGACCACGGCCTTCAGGCCCTCGTACGCCTTCAGCCTCGCATCCAACTCGTCACCCATCTCCCACCACCGCCCCCTGTCGACCCTTTTCACTCCCCATGGCCCCATGGCCCCATGAGCCCATGACCTCGAGGCCCCATCACCCCGTGGCCTCGCCCACGACCGCCGCCGCCGGCCGCACGGCCTCATGGCCCTTATCGATCCGCGCCGCTTCGCGCTGACATATCTGGTACACCGCGAGCGCCGCGAGGGTTCCCACGATCTCCGCGAAGATTTCTGACTGTCCGTCAGATACCTTGCAGTGTCAAGGCGGTCGGCCGCTGGAGCACCGAGACGCCAAGGCGCCGACGCACCGATGCGCCGATGCACCGACCTACCCTTTGCCTTTTAGCCCCTTGACCCCTTGGCCCCTTGGCCCCTTGGCCCCTGCTGCGTCCGCGCACGAAAAACGCCTGTGCGGCGACGCCGAAGCACCGCCGCACAGGCGTGTCACACCCCACGAAGCACACCCGGCACGGAGTCAAGGGGCGGGCGGGGCCGGCGCACCGGCCACCCGTCTCCTCAGGTCACCACGACAGCGGCGCGAAGCTGACGGCGATGTTCTCGTTGCCCTGATTGATGGCCGTGAACGCCGACCCGTCGACCTGGGCGGTATTGCTCTGGTTCGAGGCGCCGGAACCGACCGCCTGCTGCTGCGTGGTCGAGGAGTTGCCGTTGTTGTCGTGCCCGACCCCGCTGCCGACGATGCTCGCGGCGGCCGCGTTCGATCCGTCGTCCGCGAAGGCGCCGTCGTCCGCCGCCGCGACGCCGGTGAACAGGGCGGCCGCGAGCGGGAGGGCGGAGACAGCGGCGAGAACGCGGGCGGTACGGATGGTTGCCATGTTGTTCCTCCAGAACCGATGACACCCCCGGACTCATGACCGGAAGTGCTTGAAGTACGGCTTTCTCCAAGGCGGTTGGCCGATCGCCTCGGCGTTGCGCACGACGTCGCGAGATCAGAGTTGCCCATCGAATCCCCGGCGAACCAGCCCGGAAGCCACTATTCGCCCCCAAGCGTGATGACAAGTCGATAAACCCCTTTCGCCACCTTCCACGCCTCAACCTCGCAGGTCAGGGCAGTACGGACGGCTCGTCGTCAAGCACCGCAAGAGGTGAAGCGTTCCGGCACATTTCCAGCCAATTCCCCCAGCCCGGCGTGTCGAGGCCCGCCCCTCTTCCTTTTTTCGAACGTACGTACGAACATGGAGGTATGGCCACCACCGACCGGCAGGCCACGACGCTGGCCCTCGCACACGCCCTGTCAGCCGCCGAACGCGGCCTGGCCGTCCTCCCCCTGTCCCGGACGAAGCTCCCGGCCCTGCGCTCCCCCCATCGCTCCGACCCGACCGCCCCGCCCTGCCACGGCGAGTGCGGCCGCTTCGGTCACGGCGTGTACGACGCCTCGACCGACCCGGCCCGCATCCGCGAACTGTTCGCCGCCGCACCCTGGGCGACCGGCTACGGCATCGCCTGCGGTCTGCCCCCACACCACCTGATCGGCGTCGACCTCGACACCAAGTCCGGCACGGACGCCCCGGCCGCTCTGCGCGAACTGGCCCTGCGCCACCTGTTCACGATCCCCGCCACCGTCGTCGTCCTGACGCCCAGCGGAGGCCGCCACCTCTGGCTGACCGGACCGCCGCACGTCGTCGTCCCCAACTCCGCCGGCCGCCTCGCCCCCGGCATCGACATCCGCGGCGCCGGCGGCTACCTCGTCGGCCCCGGCTCCCGTACCGACCACGGCGTCTACGGCACCGCCCCGGGCTCAGCCCACCTCGCCCCGGCGGCCTGCCCGCCCGCCCTGCTGCACCTGCTGCTCCCCCCGGCCCGTACCCACCACCCCACGCCCGCCTCGGCCGGCGGGCACGGCCAGGGCCTGGTCCAGTTCGTGCTGGCGGCGCACGAGGGCCAGCGCAACACGCGTCTGTTCTGGGCCGCCTGCCGCGCCTACGAGAACGGCATCGGGCCCGACCTCGTGGGCCCCCTGGTCGACGCGGCCCTGGGCACGGGACTGACCGAACGCGAGGCCCGCGCCACGATCGCCTCGGCCGCGCGGCTGACGGCATACCGACCGTCGCCGTGAGGAAGGAGCCCCCGGAGAGGGCCCGCGAGAGTGGCGGAACACCTGAGCCTGCGCACAGGGGGCCGGTACCGAACCACCGGAATCGAACCACCGGAATCAGTCACCGGTGTCGGCCACCGGCATCCCGGTGGCGTTCTGACTCGCGTGTCCGCCGGATCAGCGGCGGACGGGTACGGCGATCCTTCGTCGAAGGAGTCCGGCGAGGCGTCGGCGGTGCGGTCCCCCGACGGCGGCGGTGACCGCCGCGCCCGTCACGGAACCCTCCGGAGTTCTCAACCAGCCTCTGCTGCGGGAGCTGAGAAGTCGTACACGGCCCATTCGGTGACCGGTACGTATCCGATGCGTCGGTAGAGGGCGTTGCTGGTGGGGTCGGCGGGGTCCGCGAAGAGCACGACGTCCGTAGCGCCCGCGGCCAGCGCGGCCCTGCTCGCCTCGACCGTCACCGCGCCCGCGTAGCCGCGGCCCCGGTGGCGGGCCGGGGTGTAGACGGGGTCCACCCGGATCATGCGGCCGACCATCGACGTCGAGCCCGCCATGGAGACGGGAGTGCCGTCCGGGGTCTCCCAGAACGTGAAGTGTTTGTCACCGAAGCGCGAATCGGCCCACGAGTCGGCGTCCACGCCGGGGACTTCTCCGACGGTGTCGAGGAACTCACCGCACCAGCGAACGAGTTGCTCGTGATCCTGCTCGCCCACCACTCGGCCCCGGCCCTCCGGGAGCGGCTCCGGTGGGGTGAGCGAGTCGAGACGGTACAGACGGAGACGCTTGCTGAGCGTCGGCGCCGCGCCTGTGTGCCGCTGCCACGCCTGGGCGAAAGCAGTGGCGGTGGTGTGGTCCGCGCTGACGTGCGGAATGGAGTGCCCGAGGGCGGCCAGGTGGGCGGCGAGGGTGTCGGCGTGCTCGGGGGTGAGGGGAGTGAGGCTCAGGCCACGAAGACGGTAGAAGGTGGCGCGGACCTTGCCCGCTCGCTCCAGTCGACCGAGGACGGGGGCTTGGGCACCGTATGCGTCCGCCCCGCGTGTTCGCAGCTTCTCGGTCACCGTCAGCGGCATGGTGTGCAGCGCGGGCCGTGAGCACAGGAAGTCCCCGGCTCGGGCGACGAAGTCGTCGACGTCTTCAGTGAGGTGCCAGTCATCCGATCGCATGCTTCATGTTTTCCCATGCTGTCGGCGTGCGTCCGTGGTTCTTCTTCGAGCAACTCGCGGCGTCCGCGACCTCGGTCTGTGGGTGACGGACAGGACTGAACCGATGACCTGCGCCTGGGCACGTGAGCCCGACGAGGACCAGCCGGGGATCGCCTCTGCTCGGTGCTTGTCAGGCTACGGGCAGCGGCCCGCCCGGTCGGGAAACAGCGGGGGGACAGCGGCCGTCGACAGGCAACGCCCACGTGAACGGCCCCTGACCGAGTTACCTGGTCAGAGGCCGTACACCTGCGGAGGTGGTGGGATTTGAACCCACGGTGACATCGCTGCCACGACGGTTTTCAAGACCTTTCGCCGATCACCAGGCGTCAGGCCCTCCGCCGCAGGTCAGACGGGTGGGGGCTCGTCTGCCGAGTCGCTGCTGTCGCTGTCGTGCCCGCTACGTGCCCCTCGGTCGTGATCGTGTCCGTTGAACCAGGAATCCGAGGCTTCGGCCACTTGGTCATCGCGTCCGGCGACGGGACGGGCGTAGTGCCGTGTGGTGACGCTCGCGTTCGAGTGGCCGAGTCGGTGAGCGGCCGTCATCACGCCGTATCGGTCTGCGACCCAAGTCCCGTGCGAGGCCCGCAGATCGTGCGGGGTCAGATCCGTGAGGCCGGCCGCCGCGACCGCAGGATCGAAGTACGCCTTGCGCCATTGGTTGTAGCGCATGGGTTTACCCGCGAGCGTGGTGAAGAGCAGCGCGTCATCACCGCCGGGCAAGGTCTCCAGGTACGCCGCAAGCCGCCGCACGAGCGAAGGCGCGATGCGCAAGAGCCGCTTCTGATGGGACTTGGGCGTGTCGAAGACCAGAACGCCGTTGGCTTCGGCGAGGTTCTCGTCAACGAGCACGAAGCCGCCGGACACGTCGATGTCCACGCGTCGCAGGGCGAAGGCCTCTCCCACGCGCAAGCCCGCGAAGGCGAGAAGCGCGATCAACAGATCATGCGGTTTCGCGGCGTTTCCAACGATCCGAGACGCTTCGAGCGGCGTGACGATGTGCGGCTCTGTCTCCGGCATCCGGGGCAGCTTTACTCCCCTGCAAGGAGTCTGCGCGATCATGTCATTGTCGGCCGCAGACTGCATGATCTGGGACAGGACGCGGTACGCCTGCCGGATGCGCGAGGCGCTGAGTCCCTTGGTCCGCATCCCGGCAACCCACTCGGTCACGGTCATCGGCCGAAGGCTCGACAACTCGCGATCCCCGAGCGTTGGAGTGATCACCGAGTTGATCAGCGACCGGTACGACGCTTGGGTCGTGTGCTTGAGCTGCGGAGAGACCGCAGCCAGCCAGCGAGCGGCCCAGTCCCGTAAGATCGTCTGCCCTTCGGCAGGGTCGAGCCATCGGCCACCTTCGATCTCGATGCGCTTCTTTGCCAGCCAGCGATCAGCGTCCGCCGTCGTGGCGAACGTCCTTTCAGCAGGCCTGAGTACGCCGTCAGGCCCCGGATACCGGGCTTGATATCGGCCGGAAGGCAGCTTGCGGACCCTGCCGAAGTTCCGCCGAGATCTGCGCTTTGGCGCCACTAGGCGGCCCTCCTAAGCCCCGCAGGCCCCACAGCGACCGGTTGCACGGTGTTGGCAGCCACGTACGCCTCAACAGCCCACTCAGGGATGCGGACGTGACGCCCGACCTTCACGAAGGTGATCCGGCGCTCTTCGATCAGACGCCGGGGGAACCTCACCCCGGTGCCGAGGAGTTCGGCGACCTGCTGCACCGTCAGTAGACGGTCGACCATCACCACTCTCCCTCTGTCTCGCGATCCGGCATGTCGGCCAGGGCTTCGCGTGCGGCCTCTCGGTTCAGTCGGATCTCCTTCGCGATCGATTCGGCCAGCCAGGACTCTCCCGGCGTGTGGCCCTGCCCGGCGTAGACCCAGTGCGCGAGCACGAGCGTGGAGCCCTCCGCGTCATCGAGGTCTTCCGGCAGCCCCCGTTCACGGCGTTCCTGCCGGGCCCGGTAGTCGGCGCGGACCTGGCGACGCTCGCCCAGGGTGGTGGAGTAGGCGCGGGACTTGGTCATGAAGTGGCCCCGGAAGCCGAGCATGTGGGCCCAGCGCCACAGCATCCGGTCCGGATAGGCGTCGTCCAGGTCCCGGCAGGCTTCAATCAGCCGACGGGTATGCCCGGGCAGGGACAGCTTGTCGAGTTCCGAGAGCTCCCCGATCCGGCGGTCCACGGTCTCGGTGGTCTCGGCCGCCTTCGTGGCGTACTTGGCGACGTAGGAAGCGACCGCCCCGTCCGTCAGCTCAACACCGGCCAAGCTGCCGATCGGCTGGACGTCGACCTGAGAGCCCCACCGCAGGGTGCGGGACGGGAAGTCTCCGCCCGCGGGCAGCGGCACCGTGACCCGAGCGGCAGCCGCCCTGATCGCGTCGTCCAGGAGAGCAACCGTGGCCCAGGCCGGCGGAGGGGAGTCAGGCCCGTCCGGACCGTCCATCCGCACCACCGCGTGGAAGTGCACGGCGCCGCGTTTCTGGAACTCGGCGACCTTGCCGAAGGAGACCCGGCACACCTCCCGCATGGCCGTCTGGGACAGGCCCGCACGTGCAGCGACTTCACGGCGCAGATAGATCGTGAACCGGCGCCACAGGTCACCGGCATGGTTGTTCCACAACACCGCACCGGCGTAGTCGTACCGGACCGGGTCGAGGGCCGTGCCGAGCACGGGATCGCCGTCCGTGTGGGAGCTCCCACAGCGGCAGCGGCCGGACGCGGGCCGGTTGTGGACCGGGCCGAACGAGGGTGCGGTGAGAGTGGCGAAGACGCCGGGATGCTGACGAATCTCCCCGGAGATACCCATCCGGAAGTCACCGGTGATCCCGGCACGGATCAGGTGGTAAACGTCCCCGGCATACGTCCAGGCGCACGACGGGCAGCGCGAGGCCCGCCGGTTGCCGCACGCGACGCGGAGCATGCCACCGGGCTCGTTCTCGGTGCTGTAGGAGTACAGGACGTCACCGGTCGCGCGGTCGCGGGTCACGGTCTGGCCCTGAAGCCGGATCGGATGGGAGCAGCCTCCGGTACGGCGTACTTGCTCCTGCCAGCGGTCGAAGTCCGGGGAGTTGGCAACCCGCAGCAGATCGGCGAGGGTCAGGGGGTCGGTGCCCATGGAGGCCGCAGCACCGGCCACGGCCTCCGGGGGGACGGGGAACACCGTCACGCGGCCACCGCCAGCGGCTCGACCACGGGCAGCGGAGCCGGGACGGGGGCGTATCCGAAGCTGCGGTCCTTCGGGCAGATCAGGTCACCGTCGTGCGTAAGGATGCGCAGGCCATCGATACGGACCCAGCGCCAGGCCGGAGCGTGCGCCTGGCAGCCGGGGCAGGCAGGCGGAACGGCGTCAAGCAGGTCATAGCAGGACGGGCGGGTGCTCATGCCGTCACCGCCAGCCGCCAGGCCGGGAACTGGGTCACGAGCGCGGTTAAGCGCGCGACGTGAGAGGCGTGCCGCATCTTCGCGACATCGCTGATCTGATCCGGCGTGATCGCACCCGGCCCGTACTCATCGAGGCCGGAGCCGAGGCAATAGCGGCAGAAGATCGCCAACGGATCGGAGTCCTCGCTTGCCCAGCCGGAGCCCTCGCACTTGAGGCAGTCGCCCCACG
Organism: Streptomyces sp. NPDC059582; assembly: GCF_042735715.1. Classification (NCBI taxonomy): domain Bacteria; kingdom Bacillati; phylum Actinomycetota; class Actinomycetes; order Kitasatosporales; family Streptomycetaceae; genus Streptomyces; species Streptomyces sp. NPDC059582. The sequence goes on along the minus strand of NZ_JBHWCC010000005.1, from coordinate 89,291 downwards.
GCCGGGACGTCAGGAAGTACAAGCACTGTGCCGGGTTGGCGCACTTCACCTCACCGCAGGCCGGGCAGGCCCGCTGACGGGAGACGTGCACCCGAAGAGGAACGGACGGCATGATGGGGCTTCCCTTCGTGGGACGAAGGAGGACGGCGGCTTGCTTGGCGGTAGGGCGCCGTCCTCCGGGCTTAGCCGGGCCACTACTTATCTAGCTTCTCTTGTGTTATCTAGATTAGTTAGAACAAGTTGAAGCGCAAGGCTCTGGGGCAGATTTCTTTAGGTCACTTAGGTAACCTGGGGAGGTGACGGTGAGCCAGGACGACCCACGTAGCGCCTACGAGCAGGTGGCCGACGACCTCCGACGGAGGATTGCCTCCGGAGCTCTCAAGGCTGGCCAGCGGCTCGACGGAAACGCCAAGATGGCTGAACGCTACGGCGTTGCACCGATGACCATTCGCCACGCGCTCGACATCCTGCGACGCGAACAGCTCATCGTGAGCCAGCAAGGGCGCGGGACCTTCGTCGCCAGCGATCCGGGCTTCGCGGACTCGTGGGAGGAGGCCAGCACCATGGCCGATGAACTCGGCGAGATCAAGGCCGCTCTGGAACTGATTAACTCGCGGCTCGACCGCCTTGAGACCCAGGTTCGCGAGCGTCCTTGACCGAGGAAGACAGCCGCTCAACCCGTTGGGCGGCTTCGGCGAGCTTCTTCCGGATCTCGTGCAGCTCTACTAATAATCGCGCCCTGTCCGCGACTCTCACAGCGTCTGTCCCCCAGTCAGTGATCAGCCCAGTTTCATACTCGCGGCGAGACGCCTGATCTCCGCCGTGTGCGCGTGCTTGTCCGTCGACCTCAGGTCGTCCACGAGGTTCCGGGCGATCGGCCTGTTGCGCACGTGCTGAGGAGCGATCGCGTCAGCCCGCAGGATCGCGCCAGCCGCCAGGGCCGACTTGCCATTCATCATCTGGCCGACAGCCGTGCAGACCCAGAAGTGCGACTGCCGCTCGCCCGATGCGATGTGGCCGATGTTGACCAGCTCGGCACGCGAGAGCACGTCGCGAGGGTGCCCCAGTTCCAAGCTCACTTCCACAGAGTGGATCTCTGCGTTAACCGCGTTGAACTGAGTCTGGAATGCGTTGCCGTCCTCCGGTAGGCCGGCCGCCGCCTGTCGAGCCTCAGCCAGATGGGACTCCGCCTCCGGCCGATCCCAGAGTCGGGACCATGCGACAGCGGCCCGCAGATGCATCGCACCCCACAGCGCGCGCAGCGTCTGATCAGCCGTCCCCATGTGAGGTTCGAGGTCATCGAGAGCCTTGCGTGCCATGTCGCGCGCCGCGCCTAGCTCCCCCTCGTGCAGCCATAGACCGCAGAGATCCCAGCGAGCCGCAGCACGGAGGACCGGAGACTCTGCCCGCTCCGCCGCCACCAGCTCACGCTGAACAGCGCTCCATCCGAGGTCATGGTGACCGAGGAGGTTGGACGACACCCGCGCCATGTGGCTCGCCCGCAGCATGAGCGACTCGGCCCGCGGTACGTCTTGGCCCTCGGCGGTATCGCACAGGACGACCAGATCACGAAGAATCTGGGGGAGAACGTCACCCAGGGCGGCGAACTTCGCATCCTGCCTCAACCTCTCGGCCGCTTCGACCCGCGCCGTGAGTGCGGGAAGAGCCGGGACGTCCGTCACGGGGATCAAGGCCGCGCCGCCAGGCATGGTTGCCTGTTGAAGCGCGAGCCGGAGACCGGGGATCGCGGCGTGACCGGAGTCGAGTTCCGCAGTCTCGTGACGGTACGGCTGACCGGTCAGCTCTACAACCTCTACACCCAGAACCTCGGCGATCTGCCCGAGGACACTCATTCGATCAAGCGGAAGGCGACCAGTTTCAATCTTCGATACCCAGCTCACGGAGCGATCGACAGATGCCGCCAACTGCGCTTGATCCCAACCGAGACGGCGCCGCGCCCGTGCTACGCGCTGCCCTGTGGTCAGTTCAGCCATCATGGGTTCCCTTCGACACTACGACGGTACCCACGCCGAACCGTGACGCTGTCAGTAAAAGTGACAGTGGACGCCCGAACAGCCCCCAGGCAGGCCGGAGTTACGGATTTCTCTACCTCATCAAGCCCCGGCTGCGCTCCGCTCCGCCGGGCGCGCTCTCGGCTCCGCCGCGGGCGCCGCTCCTGCCTCCGGCCCGCTCCGCCCGCGCTGCGCCGACGCGCGCCCTGGTGAGGATTGGCCGGCGGCATGAAGTCAGAACACGTCGTGGCTGGGGCGGTCGGCTCCACGACTTTAGCCAGCCACTTTGGCGCGAGCCTCGAAGATCATGGCCCCAACGTCGTGCTTTACCGGGCAGGTCCACAGACTGCCCGACGCGCCGGAAGCTTACGGGGCCATGATCACTCGCGCCAAAGCAGCTCCCGGCCAAAGTCGCTCCGCCGACCTGTTGCAAGGGTTAACGTCGCTTTCGGATCTCTTTCAGCAGCTCATCCGCTTTGGCCATAAGCCTCTCGGCCTCCTGAGCTTGCCGCGAGACAGCACCAAATCGCTCTTCTTCCGCCTGGTATGGAGAGGTCAGAGATCGCCGCATATCTCTGTAGCAGTCAGTCAGCCCATCCAGCCTGTACCGGAGAAGATCGTCACCGACTAGATGAGCCAGTTCCTTGATACGGTCGGCCACTGCATCGCCGCCAGCCTGAGCAAACCAAGCGTCATCCTTGTAGCGGACGGTGACGCTGAGAGCTACGTCGCGCACTTTGCCGATCAGCGAAAGTAGCTCTTCAGGCCCAGCCATACGCCCGCGGCGGCTCTCGCGATGCTGGCTCCACGCTGCCCATAGGCCAGCCGGGCCACCGATTGCACCGATGATGCCGCCCGTAGCACTCAGCCAGTCCGTCGTCGCTGACATCGCCCCTCCCAACACGTGCCCGCTGCGTGCCCGTCATACCGGTAAGTCGCGGGTGTCCAGGGGCACGCACGGGTTAGTACGACGGCAATTGGCCCCCGACCAAGTTGCTGGTCAGGGGCCGTTCTTGCTGCTCTCAGAGCGGAGGTGGTGGGATTTGAACCCACGGTGACATCGCTGCCACGACGGTTTTCAAGACCGTTCCCTTCGGCCGCTCGGGCACACCTCCCCGCGTCGCCGATCACGGGCGACGCGGGGACAAGAGTAACGGGTCGGCACGCGCGCGTGAGTCGGCGCGGCGGTCAGCTGTCGCCGACGCGGGAACCGAGGGTCAGATCGACGGTGTGGGTCCTGCTGTCGCGCTCGTAGGTGATCACGACCTTGTCGCCGGGCTTGTGGGTCCAGATCTCGCCGATCAGGGTGGGGCCGCTGTCGATCACGTGGTCGTCGAGCTTGGTGATCACGTCGCCCGACTTCAGGCCCGCCTTGTCGGCCGGGCCGCCGGACTCGACGGAGGAGGCACCGCCGGCGCCCTGGTCGGTGATCTTCGCGCCGTTGGTCGAGTCCTCCAGGGAGACGGAGGCGCCGATCTTCGCGTAGACCGGCTTGCCGTTCTTGATCAACTGCTGGGCGACGTACTTGGCCTGGTTGATCGGGATGGCGAAGCCGAGACCGATCGAGCCGGACTGGCTGGCGCCGCCCAGACCGCCGCTGCTGGTGGACTGGATCGCGGAGTTGATGCCGATGACGTTGCCCTGGGCGTCGAGGAGCGGGCCGCCGGAGTTGCCCGGGTTGATCGACGCGTCGGTCTGGAGGGCGCTCATGTAGGACGCCTGGCTGCCGGTGCCGTCACTGGAGGCGACCGGGCGGTTCTTGGCGCTGATGATGCCCGTCGTCACCGTGTTCGACAGGCCGAAGGGGGCGCCGATGGCGATGGTGGAGTCGCCGACGGCCACGTCGTCGGAGTTGCCGAGGGTCAGCGGCTTCAGGTCCGACGGGGCGCTCTTGAGCTTGACGACCGCCACGTCGTAGCCCCGGGCGTGGCCGACCACCTCGGCGTCGTACTTCTTGCCGTCGGGGAAGGTGGCCGTGAGCTTGCCGCCGTCGACCGCGTCGGCGACGACGTGGTTGTTGGTGACGATGTGGCCCTGGGTGTCGAAGACGAAGCCGGTGCCGGTGCCGCCCTCGCCGTTGGTGGACTCGGCCTCGATGGTGACGGTGCTCGGCAGCGCCTTGGAGGCCACCGCCGCGATCGTCCCCGGGTCCCGCTTGACGGCTCCGCCGCTGGTGGCGGAGGAGACGGTCGTGGAACCGCCGTCGTCGTTCTTGGCCAGCGTGTAGCCGAGGCCGCCGCCCAGGCCGCCCGCGACCAGCGCGGCCACCAGGATCGCCGCGACCAGGCCGCCACGACCGCCGCCGGACTTGGGGGCCGGCGGGTGGTACGAGGAGCCCCAGCCGGAGCCCGCACCGCCGCCGTCGGCGTACGCGGGCGTGGCGGGCGGCGGGGGCGGCCAACCGCTCTCGGGAGCGGATCCGGTGTGCTGGAATCCGTCGTGCGGGCCCGCCGAGGCGTACGCGGGCGCGTGGCCGGCGTGCACCGGGTCGTGCTCCGGGACACCGGGGGCGCTCTGCGGCACCGCCGGGACCGGAGTCGTGGGTGCGCCATCGGGCGCGACGGCCTGCGGGGAAGCCACGGGAGATTCCACCGGCACGGGGGGTGCAGCCGGGGCCTGGGGTACCGCGGTGCCCTCGTTCTCGGTGCTCACAGCTCTTCTCCTCGATCCACGGCTGTTGTTCTCGGTCGCACTAGGTCACGCTCGCTCACGCTTGTCGCCGACCCGGCGCGCTGCAGCTGTGCAGGTGCTTTTGTATGCCGTCAGCTTTTCCCACGGGCCGTCAGAGCACCATAAGCGGTGGCTGTGAGTAAGCTGCCATTCTTTATATGAGACATTCTGCTCCGAACGGACACTTTTTCGGATCCCTCCGGCCCGACGCGTACCCCGCGCCGGTGGCACCATGACGCGGTGACCCACGCACGGCAGCACCACATTCAAGTCGTCGCCCACCGCGGGGCCTCCGAGGAGGCCCCCGAGCACACCCTTGCCGCGTACAAGATGGCGATCGAGGACGGCGCGGACGCTCTCGAGTGCGATGTCCGGCTGACCGCGGACGGCCATCTGGTCTGTGTGCACGACCGCCGCGTCAACCGTACGTCCAACGGCCGCGGGGCGGTGTCCGCCCTGGAGCTCGCCGAGCTCGCGGCGCTGGACTTCGGCTCCTGGAAGAAGCGGGACCACTGGCGCACGCGCGACGAGGAGCCCGACTGGGAGTTCCGCCCCGAGGACCCCGAGGACACCTCCGTCCTGACCCTGGAACGGCTCCTCGAGCTCGTCGCCGATTCGGGGCGACGGGTGGAGCTGGCCATCGAGACCAAGCACCCCACCCGCTGGGCCGGGCAGGTGGAGGAGCGGCTGCTGCTGCTCCTGAAGCGGTTCGGCCTGGACGCCCCGGCCGACGCCGCCGAGTCCGCGGTCCGCGTCATGAGCTTCTCGGCCCGCTCGCTGCACCGTGTCCGGGCCGCCTCTCCCCTCCTGCCCACGGTGTACCTGTTGCAGTTCGTCTCGCCGCGGCTGCGCGACGGGCGGTTGCCGGCGGGCGTGCGGATCGCGGGCCCGTCGATGCGGATCGTGCGCAATCACCCTGCGTACATCGAGCGCCTGAAGCGCGCCGGACATCAGGTGCACGTGTGGACGGTGAACGAGCCCGAGGACGTCGAACTCTGCGTCGACCTGGGCATCGACGCCATCATCACCAATCGTCCGCGCGCGGTGCTCGATCAACTGGGTCGCTGACCGGAGCCGCGCGGGCCCACCTAGGCTCGACACAGCTGCCCCATGAAACCAACCTTGACCCGGGCGCCCCACAGGAGCATCCTCCCCTCTCGGCCATACCGGCGAAATTCAGCCATCTCCTTACGGGGAGTGCACCGGCGCGTTCGCTCCGTGTTCGATCGTTGCGAGTACGTCACCGTCCGTGCATCGGCCGGTTTCCGGTACAGGCCATTGGGGCATCCACACCGTGGCGTGGGGCGAAGGAGGTCTCGGGGGTGGCGTTGGTGGTGGCACAGGAGGTGCCCACGTCGTCGAGCATGGCCGTACCCCACGGCCCTGCGGGCGTGGGGGAAGCGAGACACCGGATGCGTGATCAGTTGCGCACGGGTGGCCTGGCGGAATCGGTCATCGACGATGCCGTACTGATCCTTTCCGAACTGTTGAGCAATGCGTGCAAGCACGGACGGCCCCTGGGGGACGCGTTGGCCGGGGACGGCGACGTACGGGCCACGTGGCGGGTGGACGCGGGCGGCCGGCTGGTCGTCGAGGTGACGGACGGTGGCGGTCCGACCCGCCCGGCTCCGGCCACTCCGTCGGTCACCGCGCACGGCGGCCGCGGGCTGAACATCATCACGGCACTGGCCGACGACTGGGGCGTCCGGGACGACGCCCGGGGCGAGGTCACGGTGTGGGTCGTCGTCCACGACGGCGTCCACGACCCCGACGCCGGATGCCCACGCGCCGGCTTCGCCACCGCGCGCGTAGCGGCGCCGGCTCGGTCGGCACTGCGCGACCTGTCCTTCGCGGACGCGTTCGACGACCTGGACTAGGCCGGGTAGAGGTACACGCGGCGCGACGCCGTCGCCGTGCGTTGTCCACAGGGTCCCGTGGGTTCCCGTACGAGCGACTAGGCTCCCGCCCGTACAGACGAGCCGTAACCGGGAGACACCCACGATGGCCAAGAAGCGACCCCAGACGACGGCCAGGCGGCCGCAGCCCAGTGATGCGGAGATCCCGGTCGTCGGCGCCCGCGAACCCTGCCCCTGCAACAGCGGCCGCCGCTACAAGGCGTGCCACGGCCGGGCCGCCGCCCAGGCCGCGGCCGAGCTGGTGCACCGCCCCTTCGAAGGACTGGCGGGCGAGTGCGACTGGGTCGCGCTGCGCGAACTGGTGCCCGCGGCCACGGTCGAACTGCCCCTCAAGGACGGCCTGCCCGAGGGCGTTCCCTCGGTCACCCTCGCCACGGTCCTGCCGATGGCCTGGCCCGCCCTGCGCCGCGAGGACGGCTCGGTGCTGCTGGGCCTCCAGAACGACACGTCGTCGGGCGACATCAGCCGCGACCTCGCCGACACGCTCCAGCGCGCGTTGGAGGCGCAGCCCGGCACGCCCGTGCAGGGCCGCCGCGCCCCGGCGGACGGTCCGCGGCTGCAGGATCTGCTCGACCCCGAAGGCGCGTTCGAGCCAGTTGTGCACGACGGCTTCGAGTTCTGGGTCCCGGACGCGGAGAACGCCACTCCCGAGGTGACCGCCTCCCTGGAGCGGGCCAACGCCGCGGCCATCCCGACCGTGAAGCTGACCGGCGTGGACTCGGCCTACTGGTGCGAGACCCCGGACAAGAACCATCTGCGCTGGGTCATGCCGCACTCCGAGGAGCGCCTTCTGGACGCTCTCGCGCGGCTGCACGCGGCGGGCCGCTCCAGCCTCGGCGAGGGCACCCGTCTGGTGGGCTCCTTCCGCGCGCACGGCCTGACCGTGCCGGTCTGGGACCTGCCGAGCGGTGTCGGCGCGCAGGACGTCGAGAAGCCGGCGGCCGAGTTCGCCGAGCGCCTCGCCACGGCGCTGGCCTCGGACGCTCCGCTCACCCCCGACGAGCGTCGCGCGCGTGGCGGACTCACCAACCGACAGGTGACCCTCAGCTGACGCACAGGCTCGCCATCCCCTCGGGCTGACCGACCGGTCAGCCCGAGCGGGTCATGCGGATCTCGTGACTCCGGTCACAACTCCCGTCAAGGACAGGGCAGTCGGTGTCCGAATCGCCCGCTCGCCGCGTACGGACCGGTGTCCGAATAGCCGAGGAAAACAAGAGACCGAATTTGCGTAGGGCCGATCTCTTGTTACCGTTCCAGTAGCCCGGTTGCTGGTGCATCCCCCGTCGCCAGCAACCGGGTCTTTTCATGCCCGGCGCCGTTCACGCAACGCTGTCACGCGTCAACTGCGCGTGGGAGCAGGGGAGTTGCTCCCCGAGCGCAGCAACAGCGGGCCGCGCCCGGACCGGCCCGCGAACTCCGCGACCGCCGTGTAGGCGTCCAGCGCCCCCCGGGTCCGCTCACGGGGCGTGTCGCAGGTCCCCGGCTCGTCCTCCGCGCCGACCGCGCAGTTCATCTGCACCGTGCGCCCACCGGGACCCATGAAGCTCAGTACGGCGTCCAGGTCGCCGCCGGTCGCGTTGCGGTAGTAGGTGCGCGCCCAGGTGTCGTCGCCCTGCGTCATGACACACGTCTGCGCCTCGATGCCGTCCGGTGAGGTGAGCGCGGGCCCGCAGCGGGTGGCGGTGGCCAGTCCCAGGCCGAGCAGCAGCGGACCGCGGGCGTGATCGGCGGACGGCTCCTTCTCGTCGTAGCCGGAGGAGCCCGCTGGTTCGGCGGAATCCTGACGGTCGGGCGAATCCGGTTGGCCGGCGGAGTCCGTGCGACCGGACGAATCCATGAGGCCGGAGGAATCCGGGCGGCCGGAGGAATCCGTGAGGCCGGAGGAATCCGTGAGGCCGAGAGAGTCCGTGCGGCCCGAGGAATCCAGGCGGCCCGGGGAACCCGCGCGGCCCAGGGAGCCGGCACCGGCGCCGGAGGCGGAGTCGTCACCGCGCGCTGACGAACGTACGACCGCCCGCCCCTCGTTCGTGGACCCCGCGGACCCCGCGGACGCCATGGCCAGCGGCAGCGCCACCGCGGCTGCCACGACGCCCACGAGGGCGAGGAGACGTACGTTCATGAAGGGGAAGATAACGATCCGAGCCGGGCACCTCTCCCGGCGCGCGGCCGACATCCCTACAAGTCGGGCGCGCTCACACCCGTACGAGTGAGGGCCTCGACGACCGCGCCCACCACGGCCTCGACGTCGGGCACCCAGGGCGAGGCCGAGCCGGGCAGCGGAGCGCGCTCCCAGTGGATGGCGCCCTGGCCGGTCTCGGACGGCGGCAGGGCGAGATAGCCGCCCTCGCCGTGAAAACGGAGGGAACCGGGAACGAAGTCCTGGGCGTACAGCAGTTCGCCCAGCTGTTCCATCGAGTACGGCCGCACGAGCAGCGCCCAGCGGGTGGGCGAGGCCACGACCGGGCCGAGACGCATCCCCTCGCGATCGAGCGCGGCCAGCGCGTGCGAGGCCGCGAGGGCGGGGAGACTGACCGCGCAGGGCGCCGTGCCGCCGGTGGCCAGGATGATGGGCGCCGTCGGCCGGTTGGTCCACCACCAGCGCACCATGCGCGCGTCCGTGGTGGCCGCGAGAAGGCCGGGGTCGAAGGGATGCGCACCGGGCACCGTGCACTCCGGATCAGGGCAGCCGCAGCGGGCCCGCCCCTGCGGATCCGCCGCCACGCCCGGGAGTACGGGCCACTGCCATTCCGTCGCGACAGTCAGGGCCGTGCTGATCAACTCGGGCCCCCCGTCGCTGCGCTGGGACAGGAGCCTGCGTCGCCTTCCGAGGATCTCGCGCATGAGCGCTCGTTCCTTTCCGTTGCACGCCTGGCAACACCGTGGACCACATCACACCATGTGTCGATCACTTCACTGTGCGTACCTGTTGGCGCATCACACCCCTGTCGGAGACAAGGGGAACCCCTCTGGGCCGAACGTTGGCTGCGTCCGCGGCCGTTCCGTCCACACTGCGTCTGTCAAAAGCATGGGCGTGGCGTGGGGGTGGCGAAGTCTGGCGTTTGCCGTCTCGCGTATTTCTCTCCGCCTCCGCCACGGGAGGATGGGGCTCGGTCGTCGGTGGCTAAGACGCCCGGGTCGGTCACCAGGTTCCGGGTGGTTGCCAACCGCCCCTGGCCCTTACCGAGTACGTACCCATCACGACCGCTGTGACGCTCCGTCGAGCTAGGCCAGTCGACCGCAATCACCCGTTACCCGAGGCAGTTTTAGGCCAACTTTGCTTTTCCGTAAAGGATACCGGAGGGGCGCGTGAAAAGTCCTCCGAATCCCCATGGACACCAGGAATCCCGGCAGGACAATGCTGGACATCTCCTCACGAGTGCGTGTACATGTGGAGACACCGCTAGCGGCGCAGAATGACATGGGGGTTTGCGATGCTTTTGAGCAATACGCACCGGTCGGAAAGCCGGACGACATGAACGCCCCTCACCCTCCGAAAGTGGCTGGAATCGATTCAACGGTTCCCGCACCAGCACACACTGTCGCGCCCGCGCCAGCCGCATCGGGCACCACTCCCGTCTCTGCTGCCGTCTCCTCCCCCACACCGGCCGGTGCCCTGCTCCAGGACCGGCTCGCCGGCTGGGTCTCGGACCTCACCACCCTGCACGAGCTCACCGAACGCCTGGTCCGTACGGACACGCTCCCCGGCGCGCTCCAGGAGCTGCTGCGCGCCGGTGCCGCCCTGGTGGGCGCCCGCCGCGGCGTCGTCGTGCTGGAACCCGCCGACGGACTCGGCCCCGAGACGACCCTCGGCCTGGGCCTCGCCCGCGCCGACCTCGGCCAACTGGAGACCGTGCCGCGCGGGGCGCTGTCCTACGGCGCGCTCCTCGACACGGACGCCGGGCTGCCCGGCGGCAGCACCGAGATCGTCCGGCCCGACCTGTTCGCCGAGAAGGCGCTCGACCCCCGCCACCGCGAGGTGGCCGCCCGTCTCGGCTACGCCGCCAGCTACGCGCTCCCGCTGTCCACCGCGGCCGCGGGCCGCCTCGGCGCCGCCGTCTGGCTCTACGACGAACCCGCCGAGCCGGTCGAACGCCAGCGCCACCTGATCGGCCTGTACGCGCGGTACGCCACCGAACACCTCGCCCGGCTCGTCGAGGTCGAGCGCACGCGCGCGTGCATGACGACGATGTCCGAGGAACTGCTGCCCTCACGGCTGCCCCGGGTCAGCGGGGTCCAGCTCGCCGTCCGGCACCGCACCGGGCCGCGCGGCGGCGGCGACTGGTACGACGCGCTGCCGCTGCCGGACGCCGCACTCGGCCTGGCGGTCGGATCGGTCACCGGATCCGGGCCGAGCGCGATCGCCGCGATGGGCCGGCTGCGCGCCTCCCTGCGGGCGTACGCCGTGATGGAGGGCGAGGACCCCGTCGCCGTCCTGTCCGACCTGGAGCTGCTGCTCAGGCTCACCGAGCCCGCCCGCTCCGCCACCGCCCTGTTCGCGTACTGCGAACCCGCGCTGCGCAAGATCACCCTGGCCGGTGCCGGGCACTGCCCGCCGCTGCTGGTCGGTGAGCGGCGCACGGAGTTCGTGGAGACCTCCGTCTCGGCGCCGCTCGGGATGCTCGCCTGCTGGGAGGCGCCCAGCGTGGAGCTCCAGACCGAGCCGGGAGAGACGGTCCTGCTCTACACCGACGGGCTGCTGCACCGTACCGGCGACTCCGTGGACCGGGCCTTCGCCCGGCTGCACGCTGCGGCGTCGAGCGTGCCCAGGGCGCTGCGCCAGGAACCGGACGCCGTCGCCGAGCACGTGCTGCGCACCGTGCTGCCGGACGGGCTGGACGTGACGGACAGCGCGGAGGACGTCGTCCTCATGGCGGCTCGCTTCGAGTGATCGCCCCTCGGCGACCTCCCGGTCACCGCTCGGCGATCCCCCGCCGAACCGACGGCGTTCCCCACCGAATCGTCGGCGGTCCTCCCCTCGCCTTCCGACGCCCTTCGCCGAACGGTCGCCGCTCTTCTTGCAGCCCTCGGCGCCCCGCGCCGAACCGTCGCCGATCTCACCGTCGCCCCTCGTCGATCCCCCGCCGAACCCTCGACGATCCCCACCGGATCGTCGGCGGTCCTCCCCTCGCCTTCCGACGCCCTTCGCCGAACGGTCGCCGCTCTTCTTGCAGCCCTCGGCGCCCCGCGCCGAACCGTCGCCGATCTCACCGTCGCCCCTCGTCGATCCCCCGCCGAACCCTCGACGATCCCCCCGCCGAAGCGTCGGTGATCTCACCGTCGCCCCTGGCCGACCCGCGCCGAACCCTCGGCGATCTCCCGGTCGCCCCCCGGCATTTCCCCCGCCGGACCGTCGGCGGCATCCTGATCACGCCCTCGGTGTTCCTCCGCCGAACCGTCGGTCAGGGCCCTTGGCCCCTGGGCTCTCCCGCGTACGACCGTACGATGGACAAGGTCCAGTGCCGTATCAAGGAGGATGACCGTGGCCGACGAGCTCACCCCGGAGACCCCGGAGACTGAGTCGGAAGAGCCGATCAAGCAGCGCAAGAACGGCCTGTACCCGGGCGTGTCCGACGAGCTGGCCGAGAACATGAAGTCCGGCTGGGCCGACACGGAGCTGCGCGGCCTGGAGCCGATCCCGCAGGCCACCGAGGCCGCCGCCCGCCGCGCGGCGCTGTCCGCGCGCTTCCCCGGCGAGCGTCTGGTCGTCCCCGCGGGCAATCTGAAGACCCGCTCGAACGACACCGAGTACGCCTTCCGCGCCTCGGTCGAGTACGCCTACCTGACCGGCAACCAGAGCGAGGACGGCGTCCTGGTCCTGGAGCCGACCGCGGACGGTCACCAGGAGACGATCTACCTCCTGCCGCGTTCCGACCGCGAGAACGGAGAGTTCTGGCTCTCCGGACAGGGCGAGCTGTGGGTCGGCCGCCGGCACTCCCTCGCCGAGTCCGAGGCGCTGTACGGCATCCCCGCCTCCGACGTGCGCGAGCTCGCCGACGCGCTGCGTGAGGCCACCGGCCCGGTCCGCGTGGTGCGCGGCCACGACGCCGGCATCGAGACGGCCCTGACCGACAAGGTCACCGCCGAGCGCGACGAGGAACTGCGTGTCTTCCTCTCCGAGACCCGCCTGGTCAAGGACGCGTTCGAGGTCGGCGAGCTGCAGAAGGCCGTCGACTCGACCGTGCGCGGCTTCGAGGACGTCGTGAAGGTCCTCGACAAGGCCGAGGCCACCAGCGAGCGCTACATCGAGGGCACGTTCTTCCTCCGCGCACGCGTGGAGGGCAACGACGTCGGTTACGGCACCATCGCCGCCGCCGGCCCGCACGCCTGCACACTGCACTGGGTGCGCAACGACGGCCCGGTCCGCTCCGGCGACCTGCTCCTGCTGGACGCCGGCGTGGAGACGCACACGCTCTACACCGCGGACGTCACGCGCACGCTGCCCGTCAACGGCCGCTTCAGCGAGATCCAGAAGAAGATCTACGACGCCGTGTACGAGGCCCAGGAGGCCGGTATCGCGGCCGTGCAGCCGGGCGGCAAGTACCGCACCTTCCACGACGCCGCGCAGCGCGTGCTGACCGAGAAGCTCGTCGAGTGGGGTCTGGTCGAGGGCCCGGTCGAGCGAGTGCTCGAACTCGGTCTCCAGCGCCGCTGGACGCTGCACGGCACCGGTCACATGCTCGGCATGGACGTCCACGACTGCGCGGCCGCCCGGGTCGAGTTCTACGTGGACGGCACGCTGGAGCCCGGCATGGTCCTCACCGTCGAGCCCGGTCTGTACTTCCAGGCCGACGACCTGACGGTGCCCGAGGAGTACCGCGGCATCGGCGTGCGCATCGAGGACGACATCCTGGTCACCGAGGACGGCAACCGGAACCTGTCGGCGGGGCTGCCGCGCCGCTCCGACGAGGTCGAGTCCTGGATGGCCGCGCTGAAGGGCTGATACGGCGGCGATGGCCGGGTACCGGAAGAGGTGCCCGGCCATCGGCGTGTGCGCGCCCCGTGCGCGTGCCTGGATTTCACGTACCTAGGGGGAGGGTTCTCGTGAACGACTTCTGGTCCGGTGTCGGCATGGACCTGCGTATGGAGCCGGACGGCGCGCAGGGGCGGCGCGCCGGTCTCGAACGCGCGCTGCGGGACGCGGTGCGCGACGGGCGGCTGACGCCCGGCACCCTGCTCCCGGCGACCCGGCGGCTGGCGACCGACCTGGGGATCTCGCGCAACACCGCGAAGGCGGCCTACGACCAGCTGGTCGCCGAGGGCTACCTCACGGCACGGCAGGGGTCGGGCACCCAGGTCGCCTCGCTGCCCTCGCCCGACGCCGCCGCTCCGGACGTGACGGCACGCGCGCGTGAGCCCCGCCTCGATCTGCGGCCCGGCAGCCCGGACGTCGGGGCGTTCCCGGCGGCTGCCTGGCTGCGGGCGCTGCGCCGCGCCATCGCGACAGCGCCCTCACTGGCGTACGACTACGGCGATCCGCGCGGCCGGATCGAGCTGCGCACGGCGCTGTCGGGGTACCTGGGGCAGGCGCGCGGGGTGATCGCGCCGCCGGAGCGGATCGTGATCACCTCCGGGTACGTCCAGGGGCTGGCGCTCCTCACGCGCGTGCTGGACGGCGCCCGCGTCGCCATGGAGGATCCCGGCCTGCCGTTCCACCGTGAGGTCGTGCGGCGCAACGGCGGGAACGTGGTGCCGGTGCGGGTGGACGAGCGGGGTGTGCGCGTGGCGGAGCTCGGTGACGTGTCGGCCGTCGTGGTCACCGCCGCCCACCAGTACCCGACCGGCGTGAGCCTGCACCCGGAGCGGCGGCGGGCGCTCGGCGACTGGGCACGCGCGGGTGGCGGGCTGATCGTCGAGGACGACTACGACGGGGAGTTCCGCTACGACCGGCAGCCCGTCGGCGCGCTCCAGGGCATGGCGCCGGGACAGGTCGTCTACCTGGGCACCGCCTCCAAGACCCTCGGCCCCGGGCTGCGGCTCGGCTGGATGGTGCTGCCGCCGCGCCTCGTCGACGCGGTCGCCGACGCCAAGCTGCACAGCGACCACCACACCGAGTCCATCGGCCAGTTGGCGCTGGCCGAACTGATCGACAGTCACGCCTACGACCGGCACGTGCGCGCGTGCCGCCTCAGGTACCGGCGCCGCAGGGACCAGCTCCTGGCCCGGCTGGGGACGCGCCGGGGGGTGCGCGGTATCGCGGCCGGGCTGCACGCCCTGGTGGAGGTCACCGACGAGAAGGAGACCCTCGCCCGGGCCGAGGCGGAGGGACTCGCCGTCGGCCACCTGGGGGAGCACTGGCACACACCGGGGGCGCGGGCGCGGCCTCAGGGGCTGGTCATCGGGTACGGGACGCCTCGGGAACGGCTCTATCCGGAGGCGCTGGACGTGCTGGGAAAGGTGTTGGCGGGGGGCTGACCGAAGGGCTCGCCCACCTCACCGACCTATCGGCGGCATGTCCAGGAACAGGGCGCCCGCCGGCAGGCCGGCACTGCCGCGCGAGCTCCACACACGCGCGCGTGGAGGTTGTTGTCGCGGGCGGTCAGGGCGTCCCGGCCAGCCCGCGTCGCCGTACCACCCACGGCCGGCACCTCACAGGCACCCGCCTGGACGTGGCGCAGACCCATCGGGCCGGTGGCGTCCAGCAGTTCGGTGTCCTGGAGGGTGGACATCACCGTCAACAGGGCTTCGAGCCAGGCTTGTTCGTCGGTTACGTCGGCCGGGCGCGGCGGTGAGGGCGTCCAACGCCCTTCTTGCATGCGGGAATCCGGCCTTCGTCTCGCCTCGTCGGCGGTCGAGCCGTCCGCGCTCTCCGCGGGCGCGGAGCCGCCGGGGTCGGCGGTGGTGCAGCCAGCCGGGGGACGCTCAGGACGCCGTCACCAGCGGAGCGTTCTTGCGCCACTTGAGGATCTTGTCGAAGCTCACCACGGCCCCGGTCCGGCCGGGCCGGTTGCCGATGTGGACGTGGTCGGCGAGTTCCTGGATGAGGTACAGCCCCCGACCGCTCTCCGCGTCGGTGTACGCCGTGTCGGCGTACACGGCGCGGGCACCACGGTCACCGCGCTCACCGCGCTCACCGCGCTCACCGCGTTCACCGGCGAAGCCGGGGCCCGAGTCGGCGACCTCGATGCGGCACTTCTCGCCGTCGAGGTAGGCGGTCACCCGGTACGCCTCCGAGTAGCCGCCGTGCGCAGTGCCCCCGCCGTGTTCGACGGCGTTGGCGCAGGCCTCGCTGAGGGCCACGGAGAGGTCGTAGGAGATGTCGGGATCGACGCCCGCCGTCTCCATCGTGCCGAGCAGCAGGCGCCGGGCGAGCGGAACGCTCGCAGCTTCGCGCCGCAGATGGAGTGACCACCAGATGCTCATGCTCCAGCCTCCAGGCCGCGGCTCGACATACCGTTACGTATTGCCCCCAGCGCCCGTATGTAAGCGCGAATTTGATGTGATGCCGCCCATTTAGGGGATGCGCCCGTGGGGTCAATCGGTGTATGTAGGACTCATCCGCACCAGCCGACACAGAAGGTGATCTTCCGGTTTCACCGGAATCCTCGTCATCTTGCGGACCTGCCGTATGGAGTCGGTAACGCCAGTGCGATGATGAGCGCGCCATGTCTGCCCCCCACCCGCGCACGGCGCGCTCCGGAAGCGATCTCCGGCTGTTGCGGGCCGCGGTGTTCGCCGCGGTCTGTGTCGTGCTGGCCGCGGCCGGGCACGCCCTCGCCTCCTGCGCCACGGTGCCGCTGTGGACGCTGGGCGCGGGATTCCTGGGGGCCCTGACGGTCGTGGCACCGCTCGCCGGACGGGAACGCTCGCTGCCCGGGATCGCGGCGCTGCTCGCCCTCGGACAGACCGTGCTGCACACGCTGTTCGGACTGGGACAGCACACGGCCATGGCCTCGGCGTCGACATCGGCATCGGCGTCCGGCGCGACGTCGATGGGGTCCATGGCGTCGATGGGATCCATGGCATCGACGGGATCCCTCGGCTCGACGGGCTCGATGACCGACGCCGCGTTGATCGAACGGGCCGCGCGGATCCTGTGCGGAGGCACCGCATCGGCGCTCAGCCCCGACCAGGCCCAGCGGATCCTCGCCGACGCGCGGCTCTACCCGGGAACGGGGACGGGCACCGGCACCGGCGGCACGGGCACCACCGCCATGCACGACCCGGCGGACGCCCTGTCCACCGCCGCCGGTTCCACGGCGTCCCTGCTGCCCTCCCTGCCGATGCTGCTCTGCCACCTCCTGGCGGCCCTCGCCGCCGGCTGGCTGCTGCGCCGCGGCGACCGCGCCCTGCTGCGGATCGTCGAACTGTCGGCGGACGGAGCGCAAGGAGTCGCGGAGGCGGCGCTCGTACGTTCCCTGCGCGGTGCGCTCGCGCTGGTGCGCGCCCTGCTCGCCGGGCTGCCGGCCGGGCCGGAGGCTGACCCGCGCCCGGGGCGCCCCGCCGCGCACCTCGCGCCGAAGCCACGCACCGCCGCACTCCAGCATTCGGTGATCAGGCGCGGCCCGCCGGCCGCCGCCGCACTCGTCCTCGCTGCCTGACACGACGCGACCAGCCGAGCCACTCCGCGGGAGTTCCGCGAGGAGGGCGGCCGCCGTCGTGCGGCACGCGCGCGTGTCCGTGGATCCGACCCGATGGTCACCCACCCGCACGCGTATCCCTCTTCATCACCGGAACCACCCTCGAAGTGGAGTGCACCCTTACATGAAGGCTTCCCGCATCGCCGCCGCCGCTGCCGTCGCCGGTTCGGCCGTTATCGCCCTGTCCGCCCCGGCCTTCGCGCACGTGAGCGTCCAGCCGGAGGGCACGGCCGCCAAGGGCGGCTACGCCGTCGTCGACTTCAAGGTCCCCAACGAGCGCGACAACGCCTCGACCACCAAGCTCGAGGTCACCTTCCCGGCCGACCACCCGCTGGCCTCGGTGATGCCGCAGCCGCTCGCCGGCTGGAAGGTGGAGGTCACCAAGTCCAAGCTGGACAAGCCGCTCGAACTGCACGGCGAGAAGATCTCCGAGGCCGTCACCAAGGTCACCTGGACCGCGGAGGGCAAGGGCATCGAGCCCGGCTACTTCCAGAAGTTCCCGCTCTCCATCGGCGCGCTGCCCGAGGACACCGACGAACTCGTCTTCAAGGCGCTCCAGACGTACTCCAACAAGGACGTCGTGCGCTGGATCGAGGTCCAGGAGGACGGCGCGGAGGAGCCCGAGAACCCGGCCCCGGTGCTTGAGCTGTCCGCCGCCTCCGAGGACGGGCACCACGGCTCGTCCGGCGCGAAGGACGCCTCCGCGAAGACGGACGACGCCAAGGCCGCC
Organism: Streptomyces sp. NPDC059582; assembly: GCF_042735715.1. Classification (NCBI taxonomy): domain Bacteria; kingdom Bacillati; phylum Actinomycetota; class Actinomycetes; order Kitasatosporales; family Streptomycetaceae; genus Streptomyces; species Streptomyces sp. NPDC059582. Next base: position 71,386 of record NZ_JBHWCC010000005.1, on the reverse strand, counting down.
GGGAGCAGCACCGAGGCGGCCGGCTCGGCCGACAGCTCCGACACCACCGCCCGCGTGCTGGGCGTGGTCGGGATCGTCATCGGCGTGGCGGGCGTGGCGTACGGCGTGACCGCCGGCCGTCGGCGCGGTGCCGGCGGCAACGCCTGAGCCTGATCGTTCACGGTGCGCACCGGGGGTGCACAGCCCCCGGTGCGCACCGGAGTTCACACATCTGGGACATTTCTCTATGCGCAAGAAGACCTTCGCCGCGGCCTCGCTGCTCGCCGCCGCCATGCTGACCCTCTCCGCCTGCGGCAGCGGTGACGCCGGTGACAGCCCCGTCGCCGTCGTCTCCGAGGACACCTCGCAGCAGGCGGCCACCGTCCTCGACCAGCCCTTCGAGAAGCCGGACCTGGTTCTCACGGACACCCAGGGCAAGAAGTACGACCTCCGTCAGGAGACCGCGGGCCGGCCCACGCTGATCTACTTCGGCTACACCAACTGCCCCGACGTCTGCCCGCTGACGATGAACAACCTCGCCGTGGCCAAGAAGCAGCTGCCCCAGGCCGACCAGGACAAGCTGCGGATCGTGTTCGTCACCACCGACCCGGACCGGGACACCCCGGCCGCGCTGGGCAAGTGGCTCAAGGGCATCGACCCTCAGGTCGTCGGCCTGACCGGCGGCTTCGACACCGTGCAGGCCGGCGCGCGCACGCTCGGCATCACCATCGAGCCACCGCACAAGGACAAGAACGGCAAGACCGTCTCCACCCACGGCACCCAGGTCATCGCCTTCTCTCCGAAGACGGACGCGGGTTACGTGCTCTACAGCGAAGAAGCCACCGTCGACGACTACACCAAGGACCTGCCAAAGATCATCAAGGGGGAGAACCCGTGAGGCTCCCCGGTACGGCGGCCGTGGCGACGACCGCCGTGACGGTCGCGGCGCTGGCCCTGACCGGCTGCGGCGGCTCGGACTCGGACGCCGCCTCCGGTGCCTCGGGGGCCGAGCTGTCCGTCAGCTCCGCCTACATGCCGCAGCCGGTCTCCGACTCGATGGCGGCGGGCTTCCTGACGATCGCCAACGAGGGCGCCACGAAGGACGAGCTGACCTCCGTCACCAGCGACGCGGCGGGCAGTGTCACCGTCCACGAGACCGTCGGCACCTCGATGGAGGAGGTGGCGTCCCTGGATGTCCCCGCACACGGTCGACTCGTCTTCAAGAGCGGCGGGAACCACCTGATGTTCGAGAAGCTGAAGCGCAAGCCGATGCAGGGCGAGAAGGTGACCGTCGAACTGCACTTTGCCGAATCCAGGCCTGTCACGGTCGAGATACCGGTGAAGTCGGCCACGTACAACCCCAAGACCGGGCACTGAGGGAGGGACCACCTTGACACTGACCATCGCCCCGCGCGTCCGCACCCTGGTGCTGCTGTTCCTGGCCGTCACCGGCGCACTGCTCGCCGGAGCCGGTCCGGCTTCCGCGCACGCCGCGCTGACCGGCAGCGACCCGGCGCAGGGGGTGGTGGTCGACAAGGCTCCGACGCAGGTGTCGCTCACCTTCTCCGAGCAGGTCGCGCTGTCGGACGACGCGCTGCGGGTGCTGGACCCCAAGGGCAAGCGCGTCGACAGCGGCAAGCCGGCCAACCTGAGCGGCACGACGTACGCCGTGCGGCTGCACAGCGGGCTGCCCGACGGCACCTACACCGTCACCTACCAGGTCGTCTCGGCGGACAGCCACCCCGTCTCCGGCGCGTACACCTTCTCCGTCGGCGCCCCCTCGCAGACCACGGTCTCCGTGGACCGGCCGGCGGCGGGCGGCGGAGTGGTCGGCTGGCTGTACGGCTTCGGACGATATCTGTCGTACGCCGGCTTCATCGTGCTGGTCGGCGGCGCCTGCTTCGTCCTCGCCTGCTGGCCGCGCGGCTCCGGGGTGCGGGCCGTGCAGCGGCTCGTCGTCTCCGGCTGGGTCACGCTCACCGCGGCCACGCTGGGCCTGCTGCTGCTGCGCGGCTCCTACACCGGCTCCGGGAAGGCCGGTGACATCTTCGACCTGAACCTGCTCGGCGAGGTCCTCCAGACCAAGACGGGCGCCGCGCTGGTCTCCCGGCTGCTGCTGCTCGCCGCGGCCGCCCTCTTCATCGCCGTGCTGTTCGGTGCCTACGACAAGCGCGAGGACGACGAGAAGCGTGACCTGACCTTCGGGCTCGCGGTCGGCGGGACCGTCGTGGCGGCCGGGCTCGCCGCGAGCTGGGCGATGGCCGAGCACGCCTCGACCGGACTCCAGCCGGGGATCGCGATGCCGGTCGACATCGTCCACCTGCTGGCCGTGGCCGCCTGGCTCGGCGGACTCGTCACCCTCCTCGTCGCGCTCTACCGGACCCCCGCGGACACTCCCGTCGGGGCCGCGGCCGTGCGCCGTTTCTCGACCGTCGCCTTCGGCAGCGTCGTCGCGCTGGTGCTCACCGGCGTCTACCAGTCGTGGCGTCAGCTGGGCGCCTGGTCGGCGTTCACCGACACCACCTACGGTCAGTTGCTCCTCGTCAAGATCGGTCTCGTGGCGCTGCTCGTCGGCGTCGCCTGGATCTCGCGACGGTGGACGGCGAGGCTGTCGGACACCGAGGCGGCCGGGACAGCGGTGAAACCGCGCGATGACGAGGTCCGGGAGGCGGACGAGGCCGACGGCCAGGACGCGGGCGAGGGCGCGGAGAAGAAGGAGCCCGCGGGCGTACGGACGGGCTCGGGCTCCGCGTCGGCAAGCACGTCCGCGACCGCGACGGGTTCCGTGACCGGCTCTCTGACCGGCTCGGCAGCCGGTCCCGCGACCGGTCCCGCGACCGGGGAGTCGGCGGCCGGTACGAAGGCGTCGGCGGCGGATGACACCGAACGCGCCGCCCAGCTCGCCCGCCAGCGGACCGCCGTGGACACCGCCCGGCAGAAGCGGCTGCGCGACGCCGACCCCGACCGCCACGGACTGCGCCGCTCGGTGCTCGCCGAGGCGGGCGTGGCCGTCGTCCTGCTGGCCGTGACCACCGTGCTGACGCAGACCGAGCCCGGCCGTACCGAGCAGGAGGCGAAGGCCGCCACCTCGTCGTCCTCGGCGTCCTCGGCGTCCTCGGCGACGGACCCCGGCTCTTCGGGTGCCCTGACCCTCGACATGCCGTTCGACACGGGCGGCAAGGACGGCAAGGGCGTGGTGAGCGTCGACCTCGACCCCGCGCGGGTCGGCGCCAACGAGATGCACGTCTATGTCGAGCGGGCCAACGGCCGCGGCTTCGACGTCCCCGAGGTGAAGATCGCCTTCACCCTCACCGCCAAGGACATCGGGCCGCTGCCTGTCGTCCCCGACCGCATCACCACCGGACACTGGGCGGCGAGTGGCGTGCAGCTCCCCATGGCCGGCGACTGGAAGATCGCCGTGACCGTGCGGACCTCCGACGTCGACCAGGTGACCGTCTCCAAGAACGCGCAGATCGGCTGAACCACACCATGGCTGACCAGTCCATCCCGCAGGCCCGTACACCCGGGGCCGTCGCCGAGGGGGGAGTCTTCGAGGAGGCTCCCGCCGCGGCAGGACTCACGCGACGCAAGCTGCTCGGCACCGCCGGTGTCACCGGGCTCGCCCTCGGCGCGGCGGGCGGGGCCGTCGGCTATACCGCCGCGCCCGCCGCGGCGGATCCGCTCACCTCGCTGGGTGCCGACCGGGCGATGTTTCACGGGAAACATCAGCCCGGCATCACCGAGGGCCTCCAGGCCCGTGGCCATCTCGCCGCCTTCGACCTGGTGGCCGGCGCGGGCCACAAGGAGGCGGCCGCGCTGCTGCGCCGCTGGTCGGCCGTGGCCGAGCGACTGATGGCGGGCGAGGCGGCCGGGCACGGCGACACGGACGTGGCCCGCGACGCCGGCCCCTCCTCGCTGACGGTCACCTTCGGATTCGGCTACGACTTCTTCGCGAAGACCGGGCTGGAGAAGCAGCGTCCGGTCTCGCTCGACCCGCTGCCCGACTTCTCCTCCGACCACCTCGACAAGGCCCGCAGCAACGGCGACCTGTGGGTGCAGATCGGCGCCAACGACGCCCTGGTCGCCTTTCACGCCCTGCGCGCCATCCAGAAGGAGACGGGCAGCGCCGCGCGGATCCGCTGGCAGATGAACGGCTTCAACCGTTCGCCCGGCGCGACCTCCCACCCCATGACCGCCCGCAACCTCATGGGCCAGCTGGACGGCACCCGTAATCCCAAGCCCACCGAGTCCGACTTCGACGGGCGGATCTTCGTGCCCGCGTCCGGCACGAAGGACCCGGCCTGGATGGCCAACGGCTCCTACGTCGTCGTACGCCGTATCCGCATGCTCCTCGACGACTGGGAGCGGCTCTCGGTCGCGGCCCAGGAGCAGGTCATAGGGCGTCGCAAGGCCGACGGCGCCGCGCTGTCCGGGGGCGGCGAGACGACCGGGATGGACCTGGAGAAGCGGGACTCCCACGGCGACCTGGTCGTTCCGCTGGACGCGCACGCCCGGATCACCCGGCCCGACACGAACGGCGGAGCGGCCATGCTCCGGCGCCCGTTCTCCTTCCACGACGGCTTCGACCCTGATGGAGTGCCGGACGCGGGGCTGCTCTTCGTCTGCTGGCAGGCCGACCCGCTGCGTGGCTTCGTGCCGGTGCAGCGCAAGCTCGACCGGGGCGACGCGTTGTCGAAGTACATCCGCCACGAGGCCAGCGGGCTGTTCGCGGTACCGGGCGGGGCGGCCGAGGGCGAGTACGTGGGACAGCGGCTGCTGGAGGGGTGAGAGGCGCCCCGGGTCACCCACGAGAGGGGCCGGCACGGGATACGTACGCCGGGTTCCGCAAGGCCCATTAGGGTGAAGTCATGCCAGCCAGCTACGCGTATCTCGGCCCCGAAGGCACCTTCACCGAAGTCGCCCTGCGCAGGCTTCCGGAGGCGGCGACCCGGGAACTGACCCCCTACGTGTCCGTGCAGTCGGCGCTCGACGCGGTCCGCACCGGCGAGGCCGAGGCCGCGTTCGTGCCGATCGAGAACTCCGTCGAGGGCGGTATCACCACCACCCTCGACGAGCTGGTCGCGGGGGCACCGCTGACGATCTACCGCGAGGTGCTGCTGTCCATCACCTTCGCGCTGCTGGCCAGGCCCGGTACGAGGCTGTCCGACATCAAGACGGTCACCGCCCACCCGGCCGCCCAGCCGCAGGTGCGCAACTGGCTGAAGGCGAACCTCCCGAACGCCGTCTGGGAGTCGGCCGCCTCGAACGCGGACGGCGCCCGCCTGGTCCAGGAGGGCCGATACGACGCCGCCTTCGCGGGCGAGTTCGCGGCCGCCCGGTACGGCCTCGAACCGCTGGAAACCGGGATCCACGACGCCGAGAACGCGCAGACCCGGTTCGTACTGGTCGGCCGGCCCGCCCGGCCCGCGGCACCCACCGGGGCGGACAAGACGTCCGTCGTGCTCTGGCAGCGCGACGACCACCCTGGCGGCCTGCGGGACCTGCTGGGCGAGTTCGCCTCCCGAGGTATCAACCTCATGCTGCTCCAGTCCCGCCCGACGGGCGCCGGCATCGGCAACTACTGCTTCTGCATCGACGCCGAGGGCCATATCTCCGACCGGCGGGTGGCCGAGGCCCTGATGGGGCTGAAGCGGATCTGTCTGGAGGTGCGCTTCCTCGGCTCCTACCCGCGGGCGGACGTGGGACTGCAGGACGTGCGGGCGTTGCGGCGGGGAACGTCGGACGAGGAATTCGTGTCGGCGGCCGACTGGGTGGCTCGGTGCCAGGACGGCCGTTTCTAGCCAGTTCACGCCGGTTCTACCTGCATATTTTCGTTATCCACAGACGTTATCCACAGGTTGGCTTCTCGACCTGGGGACAAGTCGACAACGAAGCACCACCTAGTCGACAAATCGGCCTACAGGCCCCGACTGCACCCTCGATCGCACAGGTCACCCTTCGTCCACTCTTTTCCTTTGATCAATCCTTTGGAGCGAACCCTTTCCACTCGAAAGTGGGGGTAGAAGGGGTTTGTGCCGGGAATCCCCAGCCCTGCCGAACCCGTGCGGAGTGATCAATTCCGGCATCCACAGATCTTCCTCACAGCCTGTGGATAACTCTTCCGGGGGTGTGGATCCCTGTGGACAAGCGAAAGCCAAGTCCCGTTCCCCGCAAGGAAATCCGGTCAACCCGACGCCCGGGGCATGCCCCGTCCCAGGGAGTGAGACACTTTTTATTGACACGATCGGCAATTCGCTCATAACGGAACGTAAGCCGCGATTCGTTACCACTCGGAAACCGAGTCGTAGCCGGATACCGCGCACCGGTAGCCTTGAGCGCGTGATTGACCTTCGCCTGCTCCGTGAAGACCCCGACCGTGTGCGCGCTTCTCAGCGTGCCCGTGGAGAGGACGTCGCGCTCGTCGACGCTCTCCTGTCTGCCGACGAGCGGCGCAGGTCGTCCGGCGTCCGCTTCGACGAGCTGCGTTCCGAGCAGAAGTCGCTCGGCAAGCTGATCCCCAAGGCCTCCCCCGACGAGCGCGCCGAGCTGCTGAAGAAGGCCGAGCAGCTCAAGGCCGACGTCAAGGCGGCCGACGCCGAACAGCACGAGACGGACGAGGAGACCAAGCGGCTCCTGCTCCAGCTCGGCAACCTGGTGCACCCGGACGTCCCGGTCGGCGGCGAGGAGGACTTCGTCGTCCTGGAGACGCACGGCACGATCCGCGACTTCGGCGCCGAGGGCTTCGAGCCCAAGGACCATCTGGAGCTCGGCGAGGCGCTCGGCGCCATCGACGTCGAGCGTGGCGCCAAGGTGTCCGGATCGCGCTTCTACTACCTGACGGGCGTCGGCGCGCTCCTGGAGCTCGCGCTCGTCAACGCGGCGATCGCGCAGGCCACCGAGGCCGGCTTCATCCCGATGCTGACCCCGGCGCTGGTCCGCCCGCGCGCCATGGAGGGCACCGGCTTCCTCGGCCAGGCCGCGGAGAACGTGTACCACCTGGAGAAGGACGACTACTACCTGGTCGGCACCTCCGAGGTCCCCCTCGCGGCCTACCACATGGACGAGATCCTCGACGCCGACAAGCTCCCGATGCGCTACGCGGGCTTCTCGCCGTGCTTCCGCCGTGAGGCCGGCACGTACGGCAAGGACACCCGGGGCATCTTCCGGGTGCACCAGTTCGACAAGGTCGAGATGTTCTCGTACGTCGCTCCCGAGGACGCCGAGAACGAGCACCAGCGGCTCCTGGAGTGGGAGAAGCAGTGGCTGACCGGCCTCGAGCTGCCTTTCCAGGTCATCGACGTGGCGTCCGGCGACCTCGGCTCCTCCGCCTCCCGCAAGTTCGACTGCGAGGCGTGGATCCCGACCCAGGGCAAGTACCGCGAGCTGACCTCGGCGTCGAACTGCGACGGCTTCCAGGCCCGCCGGCTGTCCGTGCGGATGCGGGACGGCAAGAAGGTCCAGCCGCTCGCGACGCTCAACGGCACGCTGTGCGCCGTACCGCGCACGATCGTGGCGATCCTGGAGAACCACCAGCTGGCCGACGGCTCGGTGCGCGTGCCCGAGGTGCTGCGCCCGTACCTGGGCGGCCGTGAGGTCCTGGAGCCGATCGCCAAGTGAGCACGGCTCCGGAGTTCCCGTACCGGCTGATCGCGACCGACCTCGACGGGACGCTCCTGCGTTCCGACGAGTCGGTCACGCGCCGTACCCGTGACGCGCTCGCCGCGGCCACCGCGGCGGGCGCCGCGCACATCGTGGTGACGGGGCGCGCGGTCCCCTGGACCCGGCACATCCTCGACGACCTCGGCTACCGGGGCCTCGCGGTCTGCGGCCAGGGCGCGCAGGTGTACGACGCGGGCGAGCACCGGCTGCTGACGTCGGTGACCCTGGACCGGCAGCTCGCGGGGCTGGCCCTGGCCAAGATCGAGGCCGAGGTCGGCCCGCTGTTCCTGGCGGCGAGCCGCGACGGTCTGGACGGCGAGGTGCTGGTGGGCCCCGGCTACGCGGTCACGGGCACGCTGCCCGCCACCCCGTTCACGGACGCGTCCGACCTGTGGACGGCTCCGCTGAACAAGATCTACATACAGCATCCGACGCTCACGGACGACGAGCTCGCCGAGGCCGCCCGGCAGGCCGCGGGCGGTTTCGTCTCGGTGGCGATGGCGGGCGCGGGCATCGTGGAGCTGCTCCCGCTGGGCCTGTCGAAGGCGACCGGCCTGTCGCTGGCCGCCCGGCGGCTGCGGCTGAAGGCCGCCGACACGATCGCCTTCGGCGACATGCCCAACGACATCCCGATGTTCGCCTGGGCGGCGCGGGGCGTGGCGATGGCCAACGCCCACGAGGAGTTGAAGGCGGTCGCCGACGAGGTGACGGCCTCCAACGAGGAGGACGGTATCGCGGTGGTACTGGAGCGGTTGCTGGGCTGAGCTCTCGGCTGCTGTGCCACCCAGCCCCGGCGGAGGATGCACGGATCGAACGTGCGCGGGGTGACCCCCGACCACGGCTCGCTTCGATGGAGCACAGCGCAAGCCGGTGCCTTGCCTCTCGGCCAATCCTCCGGGTGGGCGGCCCACGCGAGTGCGATTCGCGTGCTCGAAGCGGCCGCCCCGGGCAGCTCACCATGCAGGGCGGGATCGACGGAGGGGTAACTACTCCGGAATCCGCCGCACGCTGCCCTGTGGGGAGCTGGACGTACTGTCGTGCATGGACATCGCCCGGCTCCTCTCCCAGATGGTGGCGCCGGACTCCTGTCCGGCGGCGGGAACACGACCACTGTGCCCGACCGGCGAATCGGCCGCCACCGAATATCGCGGGCGCTGATGCGCTACCGGCGCCGCCACCTGCGGCGGCGGGCCTTGCTGAAGAACCATCCGGCGGGCGGCTCGTCGGAGCGCCAGGGCTGCGGCTCGGGTCCCTGCGCGCGCCAGCGGGCGGCGAGCATACGCGCCCGGGCGGACGGCTCGGCCGTCTCCGCGCCCCGTATGAACTTCTCGTCCAGGACGACGTCGTCCCACGCGTCCTCGCTGTGGCCGCCCGGCCCGCGGCCGGCGCTCTCCGGCGTCTCCTCTGCCATCCCCGGCCCTCCTAGGACCCGTCCCGGCGTACGTCCGATCCGTCCAGTGTGCCCGGACGGAGATGAAGCCCCGGTCAAGACCGGGGCTTCGCTCCTCTACTCCTCCCCGGCCAGCTTCAGCGAGCGCAGCTTCTGGCCCGCGTACCAGGTGGCCAGCACGGTGACCGCGACCAGCAGCACCGTCGCCGTGGTCAGCCCGACGTCCGAGGTGACGAGGTCCCCGCCGGCCACCTTGTGGGCGACGGCCAGCGACCACTGCTGGACACTGAGCGTGCGCGCGCCCGGCACCAGGGAGCCGAACAGCGCCTCCCAGACCAGGGCGTAGACGAGGCCGAAGACCACCGCGTGCCGGGACACCGTGCCCAGCAGGAGGAACAGCGCCGCGTACGCGATGGAGGCGACCAGCGCGGCCACCGTGTAGGCGACGGCGATCTGCTGTCCGTTGCCGTTCAGGATCAGCCCGGCGATCAGGGTCGGCAGCGCGGAGAACACCATCGTCACCGCGACCGCCACGATGAGCTTGGTGAAGATGATCGTCGGCCGCTTGAGCGGCTTGGACAGCAGGTACACCACCGAGCCGTCGTCGATCTCCGGCCCGATCGCGCCGGTGCCGGCGATGACGCCGATGATCGGCACCATCGTGGCGAGCGCAAGCCCGCCCAGGACGTTCGTCGCCGTCTGGTCGTCGGCCCCGGTGAGGGCGCGGACGGCGACGGCGATCACGATCAGCAGCAGCGGCAGCGCGCCGAGGACGAGGGCGCGCCGGCGGCCGAGCAGGGCCCGGTAGGTGAGCCGGGCGACTGTGGGGTCGTACATGTTCGGCCTCCTACGCCGCGACGAGATACGAGAAGACGGACTCGAGGGACTCGTCGGACGGCGAGACCGTGAGCAGCCGGATGCCGTGGTCCCTGGCCACCCGGGGCAGCAGGGTCGTGAACCGGCCGAAGTCGACGGCCTGGACGCGCAACGCGCCCTCGGCGAGGTCGACCTCGATGCCGGACGTCGACGGGTCCGCGATCAGCGCGGCCGCGAGGGCGCGGTCGTCGCTGGAGCGCACCAGGTAGCGGTGCGGGCGGTCGGTCATGAGGCGGCGGATCCGGCGGAAGTCGCCGCTCGCCGCGTGCCGGCCGGCGACGATCACCTCGATGTGCCAGGCGAGTTGCTCGACCTCCTCCAGGATGTGGGAGGAGAACAGGACCGTACGGCCCTCGTCGCCCATGCGCCGCAGCAGTTCCATCAGCTGCATGCGCTGGCGCGGGTCCATGCCGTTGAACGGCTCGTCGAGCAGGAGCAGCGAGGGCTCGTGGACCAGCGCCGAGGCCATCTTCACGCGCTGGCGCATGCCCTTGGAGTAGGTGGAGATCTTCCGGTCCTGGGCGTACTCCATCTCGACCGTGGCGAGCGCCTGCTGGGCGGCCTTCGCGCCCAGTCCGTGCAACTCGGCGTTGGCGACGACGAACTCGCGCCCGGTGAGGAAGTCGTACATCGCCTCCCGCTCGGGGACGATGCCGATCTGCCGGTAGATCTGCTCGTTGCGCCACACCGGCTGCCCGTCGAGGGTGACGGAGCCGGTGGAGGGGGCGAGGAAGCCGCCCATCATGTTGATGAGGGTGGACTTCCCGGCGCCGTTGGGGCCGAGCAGGCCGGTGACGCCCGGCCCGATGGTCATGGTGATGTCGTTGACGGCGACGACGTTGCCGAACCAGCGGGAGACGTGGTCGATGCTGAGCGTGGTCACAGTCCGACCTTTCGGTAGCGGCGCATCAGGAGGCCGTAGCAGGCGGCGATCAGGCCCAGCAGGACGAGGACGTACACCACGCCCTGTCCGTGCGACGGGCCGATGCCGCCGGGGGCCGAGGAGCTCGCGCCCAGGAAGGCCGACTGCACCCCGTCGATGAGCGTGGTGGGCGAGAACAGGCCCACCCAGGGGATGACGTCGGTGCTGCCCTGTTCGTCGGCGATGGCCTGGAGGGTGGAGACCGCTCCGTAGGAGATGGTCAGCACGGCGATGACGGCGGCGATGCCGAAGCCGCGGCGCGGGGTCACGGCGGAGATGACCAGGCCGATCCCGGCGAAGAGCACCGAGAGCAGGGCCACGGACACGAGTCCCTGCCCGAATCCCTCGGTCTGGTCGGCGAAGTCGAGCTTGGCCAGCAGCGCGCCGACGTACAGCACGAGCAGCGGTGCCGCGGTGAGGATGAACAGCGCCGAGGCCAGTGCCGCGTACTTCGCGCGGACGTAGTCGGCGGTCTCGATCGGCCGCGAGAAGTACAGCGGGACGGTCTTGAAGCGCAGGTCGCGCGAGACGGACTGGGGTGCCTGCGAGGCGACGTACAGGCTGATGACGGCCTGCATGACGATCGCGTAGCGCGTGTAGTCCAGCGGCAGGTCCTTCGCCTTGGTGGCGACCGCGACGGCGACCATGATGGCCGCGGGCACGCACATCACCACGAACAGCAGCATCGGCAGCACCTTGGACTTGACCGAGCGGCCGAGGCCGTAGGCGCCGCGCAGGGACTGCGAGTACAGGGAGCGGCGGGCGTAGGCGCGGCCCAGGCGCGGGCCGTCGTAGGTGCGGTAGCCGATGTCGTGGATGCGGGTCTGGTCACCCGCCGGGCTGCTTGCTACGGGGTGCTCAACCGCCATGGCCGACCGCCTCCTTCCGCTGCGCGGCGCTGTCCGCGTCGTTCTTGAACACCTCGGAGATGTGGTGCCGGCGCTGTTCCATGCGCACCAGGCCGAGGCCGAGGTCGGCGACGATGTCGCGGACCAGGTCGTACGTCTCCTCGCCCTGGGCGGTGAGCAGCAGGACGTGTCCCGCGCCCGGGAGACCACCGCTGCCGTCGAGGACGTCGGCCCCGCGCGCGTGGAGCGCCTCGCGCACCGCGCGGGTGCCGTCGGGGTGCTCGTCGCTGTCGGTGACCTCGATCGCCAGGGTGGTCGTGGTCTGGGTGAAGTCGGTGGTGGAGCTGGAGCGCAGCAGTTTGCCGCCGTCGACGACGACGACGTGGTCGCAGGTGCGTTCCAGTTCACCGAGGAGGTGCGAGGTGACCAGGACCGAGATGCCGAAGTCCGTGTGGATGCGGCGGATGAGGCCCAGCATGTCGTCGCGGCCGACGGGGTCGAGGCCGTTGGTCGGCTCGTCGAGGAAGACCAGCTGCGGGTCGTGCACCAGCGCCTGGGCGAGCTTCACGCGCTGCTTCATACCGGTCGAGTAGCCGCCGATGGGGCGGTAGCGCTCCTCGTACAGGCCGACGTGGCGCAGCGTGTCCGCGGTGCGCTCGCGTGCGGCGGTGGGTGGCAGGCCGGACATCCGCGCCATGTGCACGACGAACTCGGTGGCCGAGACGTCGGGCGGCAGGCAGTCGTGCTCCGGCATGTAGCCGACGCGCTCCCGGATGGCGGCGCCATGGGTGGCCACGTCGAGTCCGAACACCTCGGCGCGGCCCTCGGTGGCGGGGGACAGACCCAGAAGGATCTTGATCAGTGTGGACTTGCCGGCTCCGTTGGCCCCGACGAGTCCGGTCACACCGGGCCCGACATCCACGGAGAGCCGGTCAAGCGCGGTCACCCGGGGGAACCGCTTGCTCAGGCTTTCGGTCGCGATCACAGTCACGTCCTCGACGGTAGTGACGCCTACCACGCCGGTCGTCACCCCGAAGAGCGGTCTTGGTGTCGGTCTCTGGTCGTACGGGAACCCCGGGGTCACCCTGAGGTCGAACACCGTGTGGCCGGTTTCTCCCCATCGCCACGGTTGTCCACAGGCTCGCCCCGTCCTATTGACGTCGCCTCTAACAACTGTCACATTCACCAGTGTCAAGTTACGAACACGTACCGCAGTCGGCGGCTGGGACGGGTGGGGCGTTGGCATGACGACGGCAGAGACACGGGACCTCGCCGCGGAACTGCGGGGTTTCCGGCGGGTGCAGCGCCTGGCCTACGAGTGCGCGCAGGCGGTGGCGGCCCGGTTGCGGCCGGGCGTGACCGAGCGTGAGGCGGCGCGCATGCAGCGGGAGTGGCTGCGAGAGCGCGGGGTGCGGGACTGGTTCCACCTGCCGTTCGCGTGGTTCGGCGACCGCACGGCGTTCGTGAACTTCCGCGTGCCCCTCCAGTTCTTCCCGACCGACCGCCGGCTGGAGCCCGGGATGCCGTTCATCCTGGACATGGCCCCGGTGTACGAGGGTTGCACGGCGGACATCGGCTACTCGGGCTCGCTCGGCAGCAACCCGGTGCAGGAACGGCTGACGGCCGACCTGGCGGCGCACCGCGAGCTGATCCTGCGGGAGGTGCGGGAACGCCGGTCGCTGCGCGAGATCTACGAGGACGTGGACCGCCTCATGGTGCGCCAGGGCTACGCCAACCGGCACCGCGCGTATCCGTTCGGGGTGATCGCGCACAAGGTCGACCGGGTCAAGGAGCGCCGCTGGTCACCGCACGTCCTCGGGTTCGGTACGCAGTCCCTCAAGGGGCTGGTGGGGGACCTGGTCCACGGCCACCGCGAGGGCTGGTCGCCCCTGTGGTCGCCGTACCGCTTCTCCGACCATCCGCCGCAGGCGGGCCTGTGGGCGGTCGAACCGCACCTCGGCTTCCGGGGTACCGGCGCGAAGTTCGAGGAGATCCTGGTGGTCACCGACTCCCGGGACCCCGAGGAGAGCGCCTTCTGGCTGGACGACGATCTGCCGCACGTGCGGCGCTGGGCGCAGGAGAGGTGACGAGGGTGACGAGGGCGACGACGCTGAAGGACGCGCGGGAGCGCCGGGTACGGACCGGCGGGGTCGAACTGTGCGTGGCCGAACTGGGCGACCCGGAGCAGCCGACGGTGGTGCTGGTGCACGGCTATCCGGACAGCAAGGAGGTCTGGTCGGAGGTGGCGGTCCGCCTCGCCGACCGCTTCCACGTGGTGCTGTACGACGTCCGGGGCCACGGCCGCTCCACGGCCCCGCGGCCCCTGCGCGGCGGCTTCACCCTGGAGAAGCTGACGGACGACTTCCTGGCGGTCGTGGACGCGGTCAGCCCGGACCGGCCGGTGCACCTGGTCGGGCACGACTGGGGATCGGTGCAGTCCTGGGAGTTCGTGACGGTCGCGCGCACCGAGGGCCGGATCGCGTCCTTCACCTCGATGTCTGGTCCGTCACTCGACCACTTCGGACACTGGATCAACGCGCGCGTGAAGCGCCCGACGCCCCGCAGGGTGGGCCAGCTCCTCGGTCAGGGCGCCAAGTCCTGGTACGTGTACCTGCTGCACACACCCGTGCTGCCGGAACTCGCCTGGCGCGGCCCGCTCGGCAAACGCTGGCCGAGGATCCTCCAGCGTCTGGAGAAGGTCCCCGGGGGCGACTACCCCACCTCGTCACTGCCCTCGGACGCCGCGCACGGCGCCTGGCTGTACCGGGACAACGTACGGGCCCGGCTGCGCGGGCCGCGCCCGGACGCCTACGCGCACGCGCCCGTGCAGCTCATCACCCCCCTGGGAGACGCCTTTCTGTCGGAGCGGCTCTACGACGAACTGGAGCAGTGGGCTCCGCAGTTGACGCGTCGCACTCTCCCGGCCAAGCACTGGATCCCCCGCACCCGGCCCGACCAACTGGCCTCCTGGATCTCCGAGTTCGCGACCGCTGTCGAGGGCGGGCGGCCGGAGCCGAAGGCGGACGGAAAGTACTCCGACCGGTTCGGCGGGCAGCTCGTGCTGGTGACCGGAGCGGGCAGCGGCATCGGGCGGGCGACGGCGTTCGCGTTCGCGGAGTCCGGCGCGCGCGTGGTGGCCGTCGACCGGGACGGGGAGGCCGCGGCCCGCACCGCCGAACTGTCCCGGCTGATCGGCGCCCCACGGGCCTGGGCGGAAACGGTCGACGTCTCCGACGAACAGGCCATGGAGAAGCTCGCCGAGAAGGTCGCGGCCGAGTACGGCGTGGTCGACGTGCTGGTGAACAACGCCGGCATCGGCCTGTCGGGCTCCTTCCTCGACACGACACCGGACGACTGGCGTCGGGTCCTGGACGTCAACCTGTGGGGCGTCATCCACGGCTGCCGCCTGTTCGGCCGGCAGATGGCCGAGCGCGCTCAGGGCGGCCACATCGTCAACACCGCCTCGGCGGCCGCCTACCAGCCTTCCAAGGTCCTGCCCGCGTACAGCACCTCCAAGGCCGCGGTGCTGATGCTGAGCGAGTGCCTGCGCGCGGAGCTGGCCGGGCAGGGCATCGGCGTGACCGCGGTCTGCCCCGGCATCGTCAACACCAACATCACGTCGACAGCCACGTTCGCGGGCGTGGACGACGAGGAGCAGCGGCGCCGCCAGAAGCGGGCGGCGCGACTGTACGGACTGCGCAACTACCCGCCGGAGAAGGTCGCCGAGGCGATTCTGCGCGCGGTGGTGCGCAACGAGGCTGTGGTGCCGGTGACTCCGGAGGCACGCGGCGCGCGTCTGCTGTCGCGATGGATGCCTGGGGCGTTGCGGGCGTTGGCGCGGGTGGAGCCGCCGGTTCGGTAGGGCTCTGTCTGCGACTGGGACTGGTTCTGGGACTCGTCCGGGCTCTCGTCCGGGCTCCGGCTCGGGCTCCGGCTCAAGTTCTGGTTCCGCTTGTAGTGAGGGGGCGGCCCGCTCGTGCACCGCGGGCGGTCGTCGGCACTGATATCGGGCACTCCACGAGGACACGTCACATGGTCAACTCCCCGGCTGACGAACCGTCGTACCGCATCGAGGACCTGGCCCACCTGAGCGGGGCCACCGTCCGCACCATCCGTGCGTACCAGGACCGCGGCCTGCTCCCCCGCCCCGAACGCCGAGGCCGGGCCAACGTCTACGCGGACACCCACCTCACCCGTCTCCACCAGATCGCCGCCCTCCTCGACCGCGGCCACACCCTGGCCTCCGTCAAGGAACTCCTGGACGCCCACGACACCGGCCGTGGCCTGGGCGGAATCCTCGGCCTGGTCACCGAGGTGGAGGGCCCCTGGACCGACGAGGAACCCTCCCGTGTCTCCCGCGCCGAACTGACCGCCCGCTTCGGCTCCACCCCCGACGACTCCGCGATCGCCGACGCCGTCGACCTCGGCATCCTGGAACCGGTCCCCGGCGAGGACGACACCTTCCTCGTTCCGAGCCCCCAAGAGCTGGCAGTGGCAGCCGAGTTGCACGCGGCCGGTGTCCCCCTCTCCGCGATCGCCGCCCACCTGCGGGAGTTGAGGCTCCAGGTCGAGCACATCGCCTCCCGCTTCCTGGAGTTCACCACCGAGCACGTCTTCGCCCGCTACCTCGCCGGACCACACCGTCCGACCGACGCCGACGCGGCCGAGGCGGCCTCCCTCGTACGCCGCCTGCGCCCTCTCGCACAGCAGACACTGGACGCCGAACTCGCCCGGGCCATGCGCCTGTTCGCCGCCAGTCAGCTACGACGGCACCTCGGTACGGACGTCGCGCCGCGCCCTCGGAGCGGAACGCGTTCGGTGCCGCTGCCCGAGGAGACAATGCGAGCCGTGGAAGCACTGGTTGGCCTGGAGCAGGCGTCGACCTTCGTCGCTGTGGCCGCCCAACGGGAACTGCAGGCACGCGCCTTGGACCGCCTCGCCACAAGTCACGCCACATCAGTCGATCTTGACGAAACCACCTGAATCGACGGGCGGTTGTCCACAGATTCTCCAATTCCCCTGTGGATAACTACAGTTGGTTGTGGATCAAACATCAACCTCAAAACAAAATGCGTGATCCCCGTCTCGCGCGTCATGCTGTCCGGATGGATGAAAGACGCACCGTGAAGGTGTCGAAGTACCTCTCGAAGCACCTGCGCCACCAGCCCGAGCGCATCGGCCTGACCCTCGACGACGGCGGCTGGGTCGAGATCGAGACCCTGATCGCGGCCGCCGCCGCACACGGGTTCCGCTTCACCCGGGACGAGCTGGACCACGTGGTCGCCGCCAACGACAAGAAGCGCTTCGCGATCGAGGGCACCCGGATCCGGGCCAGCCAGGGCCACAGCGTCGAGGTCGACCTCGGACTGCCGACGGCGGCCCCGCCGCCGTACCTCTACCACGGGACCGTGGCCCGCTCCCTGGACGCGATCCGCGCCGAGGGCCTCCGGCCCATGAACCGCCACGACGTACACCTCTCGTCCGACCGGGAAACGGCGACCCGCGTCGGCGCGCGTCGCGGGCGGCCCGTCGTGCTCTCCGTGGACGCCGCCGCCATGCACCGCGACGGCCACGTCTTCCACGTCAGCGCGAACGGAGTATGGCTGACGAAGGCGGTGCCACCGCAGTACCTGCGGTTTCCTCAGACGCACTGAACGCACTGAACGCACTGAACGCACTCGACGCACTGGACCGTCTGGCCGCCGGACCACTGGACCGCCTGGCCGCCTGGCCAGCGAGCCGCCGAGCCGCCGAGCCGCCGAGCCAGTGAGCCGCCGAGCCACCGAGGCCACCGAGGCCACCGAGGCCACCGAGCCGATTCTCCGGCCGCCTGACATCCGCCACCCCCTCACCGGCATGATCACCGGTATGGACCACCTCCCCACCACCGAGGCCGCCGTGTCCGCCCTCCGTGCCATCGCCGCCACCTACCACCGCGAGATCGAGGTCACTCATGACATCGGCGCCGACCGAACCTCACGCCGCAGCGCCGCCGGCGTGGGTGTCACCACGGACCCGGACGGTTCCCTGCCCCATGAGGCCTACGTCGAGTTCGGTGGCCTGCCCCGGCTGAGCGTGCGCCTCTTCCCCGAGGACGACGCTCTGATCACGGTCGAGGGCGTCGAGTGCCCCGACATCCCGCGCGACGACGTACCCGCCTTCCTTCGCTCCGTCTTCGACGGTCTCGCCCACGTCAAGGCCCGCCGCTTCCCGCCGGGCTACTTCCTGATCGTCCCGCTGCCCGGCGACCGCGGGGTCAAGCAGTACCTGCCGATGTTCGGCCTCAGTCCGTGGCTGAGGCGATGCGTAAGGTGACCGTTTCACGTGAAACCGAGGGGGCGCATACGCTCGCTCCATGAGCCTGCGTCTGAGCACCGTGATCCTCCCGTACCGCCGCTGGAACGAGGGCGGCCGTTCGACATGGACGCGTGCCGAGCAGCTCGGTTTCCACACCGCGTACACGTACGACCATCTGTCCTGGCGCAGTTTCCGGGACGGGCCCTGGTTCGGGGCGATTCCGACACTGACGGCCGCCGCTGCCGTGACCGATCGGCTGCGGCTGGGCACGCTGGTGACCTCGCCGAACTTCCGGCATCCGGTGACCCTCGCCAAGGAGCTGATCTCCCTCGACGACATCTCCGGCGGCCGCGTCACCCTCGGTATCGGAGCGGGCGGCACCGGATTCGACGCCACCGCCCTCGGCCAGGAACCGTGGACCCCGCGTGAGCGGGCCGACCGGCTGGCCGAGTTCGTCCCGCTGCTCGGTCGACTCCTGACCGAGGACTCGGTGTCGCACGAGGGCACGTTCTACTCGGCGCACGAGGCCCGCAACATCCCCGGGTGTGTACAGCGCCCGCGGCTGCCCTTCGCCGTGGCTGCCACCGGCCCGCGCGGGCTGAAGCTCGCGGCGAGCCACGGACAGGCGTGGGTGACCACCGGCGACCCCAGGCTGTACGAGAACGGCACCCCCGACGAGTCGGTTCAGGCCCTTCGCGGCCAGGTCGGGAAGCTGGCCGAGGCCTGCACGGCGGTCGGCCGGGACGTGAACGAGCTGGACAAGATCCTGCTCACCGGCTTCACCCCGGACCGCGGCCGTCCCCTGGAGTCGCTCGACGCGTTCGTGGACTTCGCCGGCCGGCACCAGGAGCTGGGCTTCACCGAGCTGGTGCTGCACTGGCCCATTCCCGATTCGGACTTCGCCGCGGACGAGAAGGTCTTCGAGCAGATCGCGATGGAGGCCCCGACGCAGCTGCGCTGACCGGGACAGCTGGCCGCGACAACAGGTCACCTACGTCTCACCCCTCCGGGCCCCCGCACGGCTGTGCGGACCTATGCGCGAGAATGGCCGGGTGACCTCAGCGACCAGAGAACCCGCGACCCCGGCCGCCGCCGTTCCGCCCCGGCTGATCGCCACCGATCTCGACGGCACCCTGCTGCGCGACGACAAGTCGGTGTCGCCGCGCACGGTCGCCGCCCTCGCCGCCGCCGAGGAGGCGGGCATCGAGGTCTTCTTCGTCACCGGCCGCCCGGCCCGCTGGATGGACGTCGTCAGTGACCACGTCCACGGCCACGGCCTGGCGATCTGCGGAAACGGCGCCGCCGTGGTGGACCTGCACGGCGGTCCGGGAACGCACCGGTTCGTGAAGGTACGGGAGCTGGCGCGGGAGAACGCTCTGGACGCCGTACGGCTGCTGCGCGACGCGGCCCCCGGCACGGTCTACGCCATCGAGCAGACCTACGGCTTCTACCAGGAGCCGAACTATCCGAAGCTGCATCTGGAGATCCCCGACAACCTGGCGCCCGCCGAGAATCTGCTGGCGCCGGACGGGCCCGGTGCCGCCGAGCCGGTGCTGAAGATCCTCGCGTACCACCCCGACCTCGATCCCGACGCCTTCCTCACGGTCGGCCGCCTCGCGATCGGCGCACGCGCCAACGTCACCCGCTCCAGCCCGAGCGCCCTGCTGGAGATCAGCGGCCCCGGGGTCTCCAAGGCCAGCACCCTCGCCCTGTGCTGTGCCGAGCGCGGCATCTCGCACGAGGAGGTCGTCGCTTTCGGGGACATGCCGAACGACGTGGAGATGCTGACCTGGGCGGGCCAGTCGTACGCCATGGGCAACGCCCACCCGGACGTCGTCGCCGCGGCCTCCGGACGGACGGTCGCCAACAACGACGACGGGGTGGCGGTCGTGATCGAACGGATGCTGTCGGAACGGGGATAGCCGCCTGCGGCCGGCCGCACGGAGGGGACGGTCACCTGTAGGACGGGGTGGCTAGGCGGCCGGAGGGTGACGGCGCGCGGTTACCCGACCGCCACCCCGTGATCCCCGAGCCACGGCACCGGATCCAGCGCCGAGCCCGTCTGCGGGGTGACCCGCACCTCGAAGTGCAGGTGCGGGCCGGTGGAGTTCCCGGTGGTGCCGGACTGTCCGATCCACTGGCCGGCCGCCACCCGGTCGTCCTGGGCGACGCTGACGGCGGCCAGGTGGGCGTACTGGGTGTAGTAGCCGTTCTCGTGCCGGACCACGACCTGGATGCCGAACGCTCCCCCGCAGGAGACCTTCACCACGCGGCCCGCACCGGCGGCCCGCACGGGTGTTCCGATCGGCACGGCGAAGTCCTGCCCGGTGTGCCGGTGCGCCCAGCGCTCGCCGCCGCTGCCGAAGCTCGCGGACAGCCGGTACGTCTCCACCGGCGCGACCCACGCTCTCGTCGAACTCGTCCGCGGCCGGTCGAGCCGGACCGCGCTGCCGCAACTGCCCCTCGCGACCGAGACGTCCGCCCGCCCCTGCAACCGCCGCCGGGCCTCGTCCAGCTTCGCCTCGATGGTTCTCTTCACGTCGGCGAGTTCGCGGTTGCGCCTCGCCACCGTCTGCCACCGCGCTGCCGCCGCGGCCTTGTCGGCGGCGAGCCGGGCCTCGGTCCTGCGGCTCCTGCCGATCGCGATACCGACCGCCGGATTCGCCTGCGGTAGGGCACGTCGCAGCTGCGCCGACTGGTCGGGGCCGCCGTATCGGGCGCGGGAGTCACGCCCCAGATCCTCGTGCAGGACGGCGAGCTCGCGGCGTTCGCGGTCCAGGAGCTGCCCGGCCCGCCGCAGCCTGGCCTCCTGCTCGTCGGCCTCGCGCAGCCCCGCCTCGTACTGCTGTGTCACCAGGATGGCGTCCTGGTACAGCCGCGCCACCTCCGAGCCGGTTCCCGAGCCCCGCCCGCCCGGACCGTCCCCGGCTTCTTCGTCGGCCCCCGTGGGACGCGCCACGAGTACCGCGAACGCGCACAGCAGGACGGGAACGAGCAGCGGGTGACGACGAGACAGACGCATGTGACTGATCGTCACCTGATCCGGACGGCCCGGTCCTGTTCACGTCGTACGCACGGGGGACCGACCGCCCCGGACGGCTCAGTACGGGCCGTTCGGACCGTCCGTCGGACCGGGGTTCAGCGGTGCCTGCCAGACCACCGTGGTACCGCCGCCGTCCCCGGTACCCGGCCCGTACCGGCTACCGCCGCCGAGGGACTCGGCCCGCCGTTCGAGGTTGCGCAGCCCGCTGCGCCGGCCGCCCTCGACGATGCCCACGCCGTCGTCCGCGACGGTCAGGCGGACGCCGGGCCGCCCGTCCGGCAGGGTCACCGTCGCGTCGACCACGACGTCGATCCGGGACGCCCCGGCATGCCGGAAGGCGTTGGAGAGGACCTCACGCAGAGCGGCCACGAGGTTCATACCGGTGAGGTCGCCGACCCGTTCGTCGACGGCTCCGACGAAGCGGTGCGAGGGCCGGAAGCCGAGCGGTACGGCCGCCATGTCGATCTCGCGAAGGACGCGCGTGCGCAACCCCGACGCGGCCTGTGCGGGGCCCTGTTGCAGCGCGAAGATCGCGGTACGGATCTCCCGGATGGTGACGTCCAGTTCCTGGACCGCCTTGCCGACACCCTCCCGCACCTCGGGCACGACGGAGCCGCGCCGGGCGCTCTCCAGCATCATCCCCGTCGTGAACAGCCGCTGGATGACGAGGTCGTGCAGGCCGCGGGCGATGCGGTCGCGGTCCTCGTACACCGCGAGCCGCTCCCGGTCGCGCTGTGTCTCTGCCATCATCAGGGCGAGCGCGGCCTGCGAGGCGAACTGCTCCGCGAGGGTGCGCTCGGTCCGCGTGAACGGCCGCTCACCACGCTCGCGTGGTGTGACGAGGCCGCCCAGGACCCGTCCCTCGCTCTCCAGCGGAAGCAGCATGATCGGCCCGTAGGCATGCGCGAACCCGGCTTCCAGACGCGGGTCGGTGGCCGCGTCGTCGGCGAAGACGGCGCGTCCGTGGAGGAGTTCGGCGACGATCCCGTTCTCCGCCGGTACGACCATGCCCAACAGGGCCGACGGCCGGTCGGAGGCCACCGCGACGACCTCCAGGCCCCCCTCGTCGGCGGGCAGGAGCACGGCTCCGGCGGCCGAACCGGAGAGCCGGCAGGCCTGTTCGGCGACGACCTGGAGGGCGTCGTCGGTGTCACCGCCGGACAGCAGGGCGGTGGTGACGGCGACCGATCCGTCGATCCAGCGCTCACGCTGCTGGGCGGCTTCGTACAGCCGGGCGTTGCCGACGGCGATGCCCGCCTCCGTCGCCAGCACTCTGACCATGTCGAGGTCGTGGTCGTTGAACGGCCCCCCGCCGCGCTTCTCGGCCAGATAGAGGTTGCCGAAGATGTCGCCGTGGACGCGGATGGGGACGCCGAGGAAACTGCGCATCGGCGGATGGTGCCGGGGGAATCCGCAGGAGCGCGGGTCAGTGGCCACGTCGGTGAGCCGGACGGGTTCCGGGTCTCGGATGAGCGCGCCCAACAGCCCCTTGCGCCCGTCCGGCAGCCGCCCGATCTGCCGGGCCGTCGCTTCGTCGACCCCGTGATGGACGAAGTCGGACAGCCCTTCCCCGTCCTCGGCGACGACGCCGATGGCCGCGTACCGGGCGTCGGTCAGGTCGGCCGCCGTCGCACAGATCCGGTCCAGCGTCGAATGCAGCTCCAGTCCGCTGCCGACGCACCGCATAGCGTCCAGCAACCGCGCCACCCTCGCGGCCGGCTCGGCAGACAGGTCCGACGGGGGTTCGGAAGGCGACGCGGAGGACATGACCCGAGCCTAATCAGCTGCATTTGTCGCGGAAAGTCGAGTTCCTTCCGGCGGCCGTCCCGCAGCCACGGAACGGCACCCCGTCACCCCGCCCCCACCAGCAGTTCCGACTCCGCCTCCCGCCGCACCATCCCGCGCAGCGGTCCCGCGACCACGGCCAGTTCCGCGTAGGTCCCGCGCTGCACCACCCGTCCCTCCGCCAGGACAAGCACCTCGTCCACGGCCTCCAGGCCGGCCAGCCGGTGAGTGATGAGCAACGTCGTACGGCCCTCGGTGGCGGCCAGCAGATCGGCGGTGAGCTCGTCGGCCGTCGCCAGGTCGAGGTGCTCGGCGGGCTCGTCCAGCACGAGCACGGGAAAGTCGGCGAGCAGCGCGCGAGCCAGCGCCAGACGCTGCCGCTGCCCGCCGGACAGCCGGGCCCCGTGCTCGCCGATCAACGTGTCGAGCCCGTCGGGCAGGCTGTCCGCCCAGTCCGACAGCCGGGCCCGCGCGAGCGCGTCACGCAGGTCGGCCTCGGTCGCGTCCTTCCTGGCGAGGAGCAGGTTCTCGCGCACCGAGCTGTCGAAGAGGTGCGCGTCCTGCGCGCACAGTCCGATGTGCCGCCGCACGTCGTCGCCGTCCAGCGCGTACGCGTCCACACCGCCCAGCGTGTACGAGCCAGTGTCCGCGTCCAGGAAGCGCAGCAGGACCTGCGCCAGTGTCGTCTTGCCGGATCCGGACGGCCCGACCACGGCGATCCGGCGCCCTTCCTCCAGAGTGAGGTCGACTCCGTCGACCGCGTCCCGGGTCTGCCCGGCATGCCGGGCGGCCAGCCCCTTGACCACGACCGGGAACGGTGACGCCGGCGGAGTTCGGGGCCGCTCCGGTTCACGCACGGGTTCGGGAGTGTCGAGCACCTCGTACACACGCTCCGCGCTCCTGCGCACCCGCTGCCTGAACTGCCCGGCGACCGGCAGCCCGAGGACCGCCTCGAAGGCGGCCAGCGGGGTGAGGACGACGACGGCCATCGCCACCCCGCTCAGCCGTCCGGCGGCGACCGCCTGGGCACCGACGACGGCGGTGGCGGCCACGGTCAGACCGGACAGCAGCGCGGTGAGCCCGTCGCCGAGCGCCGTGGCGGTGGCGGCCCGCGAGGCGATCCGGGTGAGCGTGGTGTCGGCCTTCCGGGCCGCGGCGCTGCGCGCGGGCAGCGCGCCGGCGACGGTGAGCTCCGCGGTACCGGTGAGCAGGTCGGCCACCCGGGTGGCGAGCGCACCGCGGGCCGGGGCGAGACGGTCTTCGGCTCGACGGGCTGCGGCAGCGGTCACCAGCGGTACGCCGACTCCGGCCGCGAGCAGCCCGGCCGCGAGCACAGCACCCGCCTCGGGCAGCAGCCAGGCCGTGAAGGCGACGGACCCGGCGGAGACGAGCGCGGCGGCACCGGCGGGCAGCAGCCAGCGCAGCCAGTAGTCCTGCAAGGCGTCCACATCGGTGACGAGGCGCGCGAGCAGGTCGCCCCGGCGGGTCCGGCGCAGTCCGGCGGGCGCCAGCCGTTCCAGCCGCCGGTACACGGCGACCCGGGTGTCGGCCAGCATCCGCAGCACGGCATCGTGCGACACCAGCCGTTCCGCGTACCGGAAGACGGCCCGACCGATGCCGAAGGCGCGCGTCGCCGTCACCGCCACCATCAGATAGAGCACGGGCGGCTGTTGCGAAGCCCGCGAGATGAGCCACCCGGAGGTTGCCATCAGCCCGACGGCGCTCCCGAGCGCGAGGCTGCCGAGCAGCAGGGCGAGCGCGAGCCGCCCCCGCCGCGCACCGGCCATGGCACGGACGCGGGCCAGGACACCGCACGTGCCCGTCGCGGGACGCATCTCGGCCTCGGCCTCCGCGGCGACAGGCGTTCGCCCGGCCTCGAGCTCGACCGGACGCACCTCGGCGTTCCCGCCCCCGGCCACCTCGTGGACGTCGAGCCTCGGCTCGGCCAGGCGCACCACCCGGTCCGCCACAGCCAGCAGCGCCGGCCGGTGCACCACGAGCAGCACGGTCCGTCCCACCGCAAGCCGGCGCACCGACTCGACCACCTCGGCCTCGGTCTCCCCGTCGAGTGCGGCGGTCGGCTCGTCGAGCAGCAGCACGGGCCGGTCCGCGAGAAACGCCCGGGCCAGGGCGAGGCGCTGTCGCTGCCCGGCGGACAGACCCGCCCCGTCCTCCCCGAGCAGGGTGCCGGTCCCGTCCGGGAGAGCGTCGACGAACTCCAGCGCGCCCGCGTCCCCCAGCGCCCGCCGTAGCGCGCCGTCGTCCGCGTCGGGGCGCGCCAGCCGTACGTTCTCGGCGATCGTCCCGGCGTACAGGTGTGGTCGCTGCGGCACCCAGGCGATCCGGGAGTGCCACTGTGCGAGGTCGAGGTCGGCCAGGTCCGTCCCGCCGACCCGGACCCGTCCCTCCGTCGGGCTGACAAAACCCAGCAGGACGTGCAGCAGCGTGGACTTGCCCGCACCGCTCGGCCCCACCAGCGCGACCGTCTCACCGGTTTCGACCGTGAGGGAGGTGTCGGTGACGGCGTCCGAGGACCGCCCCGGATACCTGACCGTCACCCCCTCGAAGGCCACGGCCCCCGTCGGTACGGCGGACGCTCCCGACGCCGGGAGGGGCGCCTCCAGAACGGCGAAGATCTCCTCGGCCGCCGCAAGGCCCTCCGCCGCCGCGTGGTACTGCGCCCCGACCTGGCGCAGCGGTAGATACGCCTCGGGCGCGAGCACGAGGATGACCAGTCCGATGTACAGGTCCATCTCGCCGTGGACCAGCCGCATACCGATGGTCACGGCGACCAGGGCCACCGAGAGCGTCGAAAGCAGCTCCAGCGCGAAGGAGGAGAGGAAGGCGATCCGCAGCGTGCGCATGGTCGCCTGCCGGTACTCGCCGGTGATACGCCGGATCGAGTCCGCCTGCGCCTTGGCGCGCCCGAACACCTTGAGGGTCGGCAACCCCGCGACCACGTCGAGGAAGTGTCCCGAGAGACGGGACAGCAGCCGCCACTGGCGATCCATCCGGGACTGGGTGGCCCAGCCGATCAGCATCATGAACAGCGGGATGAGCGGCAGGGTGCCGACGATGATGGCCGCGGAGACCCAGTCCTCGGTCACGATCCGCGCGAGCACCGCCACCGGCACGACCACCGCGAGCCCCAACTGCGGGAGGTAGCGGGCGAAGTAGTCGTCGAGGGCATCGACTCCGCGGGTGGCCAGGGCGACCAGTGACCCGGTCCGCTGGTCACTCAGCCATCCGGGCCCCAGGGCGGTGGCCCGTTCCAGCAACCTCCCCCGCAGCTCCGACTTCACCGCCGCACTCGCCCGGTGGGCCGCCAGTTCGGTGAGCCAGGAAACCAGGGCACGCCCGCCCGCGACCACCACCAACAGCAGCAGGGGGGTGCGGAGTTCACCTGCCGACATCCCGTGCTGAAAGGCGCCGACCACTACCTCGGCGATGAGCATCGCCTGCGCGATGACCAGCCCGGCACCGAGAGCTCCCAGGCCGACGACCGCCACCAGGAAGATGCGGGTGGCTCGGGCGTACCGCAGCAGACGCGGATCGATCGGTTTCACGTGAAACATGCCCTTCGGCCCAGAGGGGTGTGTTTCACGTGAAACGCACCCCTGGTCGGACTCAGTGCGCGGCTTCGGCGATGTGCTGGGTGCCGATCCGCTTGCGGAACACCCAGTAGGTCCAACCCTGGTAGAGCAGGACGATCGGCGTGGCGATCCCTGCGCACCAGGTCATGATCTTCAGGGTGTACGGGCTCGACGAGGCGTTGGTGACCGTGAGGCTCCAGTCCGCGTCGAGCGAGGACGGCATGACGTTCGGGAAGAGCGACAGGAAGAGCATGGCCACGGCGGCCACGATGGTGACGCCGGACAGGGCGAACGACCAGCCCTCACGCCCGGCCTGGATCGCCACAAGAGCCGCGACAAGCGCCACCACCGCCACGACCAGGGCCACCAGACTCTGGCCGTCCCCACTGTCGACCTGTGTCCACAACAGGAAGACGAGCGCCAGCACGGCAGCCACCAGGCCGACCCCGAGCGCCAGCTTCCGCGCACGTTCCCGGATGTCCCCGACGGTCTTGAGCGCCGTGAACACGGCACCGTGGAAGGTGAACAGCGACAGCGTCACCAGGCCGCCGAGCAGCGCGTACGGGTTGAGCAGATCCCAGAGGTTGCCGACGTACTCGAAGTTCTGGTCGATCTTCACGCCCCGCACGATGTTGCCGAAGGCCACACCCCACAGGAAGGCCGGGACAAGCGAGGTCCAGAAGATCGCCGTCTCCCAGTTGCGCTGCCAGTTCTCCTCCGGCCGCTTGGCCCGGTACTCGAAGGCGACGCCCCGGACGATCAGACAGACCAGGATGACCAGGAGGGGCAGGTAGAAGCCGGAGAACAACGTGGCGTACCACTCGGGGAACGCCGCGAAGGTCGCGCCGCCCGCCGTGAGCAGCCACACCTCGTTGCCGTCCCAGACGGGGCCGATGGTGTTGATCAGTACCCGCTTCTCGGTCCGGTCCCGGGCGAGCAGCTTGGTGAGGATGCCGACCCCGAAGTCGAAGCCCTCCAGGAAGAAGTAGCCGGTCCACAGGACGGCGATCAGGACGAACCAGACGTCGTGCAGTTCCATGACTGTGCAGCTCCCTCGGCCTAGTACGAAAAGGCCATCGGCTTGTCGGCGTCACGAGGGTCGCCGCCGATCTTCGTGGGCGGATTGAGGTCGGCCTCGGTGAGCTCCGGCGGTCCTGCCTTGACGTACTTCACGAGCAGCTTGACCTCGACGACGGCGAGGACGGCGTACAGCGCGGTGAAGACGATCATCGAGGTGAGGACTTCGCCCTGGGAGACACCGGGGGAGACCGCCTGACGGGTCTGGAGGACGCCGTAGACGACCCACGGCTGGCGGCCCATCTCGGTGAAGATCCAGCCCCAGGAGTTGGCGATCAGCGGGAAGCCCAGGGTCCAGATCGCCACCAGCCAGTACAGCCTGCCGATCTTCGGGCTGAGGGCCTTGTTCTTGAAGAGCACCAGGTGCGGCACCTCGTCGTCACCGACCCGCAGATGCTCGGGCAGCATGAACTTCTTGCGGGTCAGCCAGAGTCCGACCAGGCCGATGGCGAAGGACGCCATGCCGAAGCCGATCATCCAGCGGAACGCCCAGAAGGTGACGGGGATGATGGGCCGGTAGTCGCCGGGACCGTACTTCTCCTGCTCGGCCTTGTTGGTGTCGTTGATACCGGGGACGTACGAGGTGAAGTTGTCGTCGGCGAGGAACGACAATATCCCTGGGACGGACAGCTCGACGGTGTTGTGGCCCTTGCTCACGTCTCCGTACGCGAAGATCGAGAACGGCGCGGAGTCCTGGCCGTCCCACAGGGCCTCGGCGGCGGCCATCTTCATCGGCTGCTGCTTGAACATGACCTTGCCGAGGGTGTCGCCGCTGATCGCGGTGAGCAGGCCGGCGATGACGACAGTGACCAGGCCCAGCCGCAGCGAGGTCTTCATCACGGAGATGTGCTTCTTACGGAACAGGTGGAAGGCGGCGATGCCGACCATGAACGCGCCGCCGGTCAGGAACGAGGCGCTGAGCGTGTGGAACGCCTGGGTGAGCGCCGTGTTCTGGGTCAGCACGTGCCAGAAGTCGGTGAGTTCGGCACGCCCCCTCACCTTGTTGATCCGGTAGCCGACAGGGTGCTGCATCCACGAGTTGGCCGCGAGGATGAAGTACGCCGACAGGATCGTGCCGATCGAGACCATCCAGATGCAGGCCAGGTGGATCTTCTTGGGCAGCTTGTCCCAGCCGAAGATCCACAGACCGATGAAGGTGGACTCGAAGAAGAAGGCGATGAGGGCTTCGAAGGCCAGCGGGGCGCCGAAGACGTCACCGACGAAGCGGGAGTAGTCGGACCAGTTCATGCCGAACTGGAACTCCTGCACGATGCCGGTGACGACGCCCATCGCGATGTTGATCAGGAAGAGCTTGCCCCAGAACTTCGTCGCCCTGAGGTACTTCTCCTTCTCGGTGCGCACCCAGGCGGTCTGGAGGCCGGCCGTGAGAGCGGCGAGCGAGATCGTCAGGGGGACGAACAGGAAGTGGTAGACGGTGGTGATGCCGAACTGCCAGCGCGCCAGTGTCTCCGGCGCCAGAGCCAAATCCACGTCGTCAGTCTCCTTACGTCGCCGCAGCAAAGCGGCAGTTTGCCCCTTTTGTCACACGCGTCATCGGAACAAACGGGACACGCTTGTGAACGCGTTCACATTCACAAGCAATTATGACGCATGGCCGTTCGAAGCCGGAGCGGCGGGGGCCCCTAAGGAAGTCCTGCACAGAAACGGGCGCCCGTTCCACGTGAAACGGACGCCCGGCGCTCCCCGCAGACCCTGCGGAGTTCCCTGTGGGTTCTACAGCTCCTTGCGGAACCCCTCCGCCACCTTCAGGAAGATGTCGTTCGCCTCGTTCTCCCCGATCGTCACCCGGACACCCTCACCCGGGAACGGGCGGACCACGACGCCCGCCTGCTCGCACATCGCCGCGAAGGCGGCGGTACCCTCGCCCAGCCGCAGCCACAGGAAGTTGGCCTGGGTATCGGGGACCGTCCAGCCTTGAGCGCGCAGGGTGTCGACCACGCGTGTGCGCTCACAGACCAGCGAGCCGACCCGGCCGAGCAGTTCGTCCTCGGCGTTCAGGGAGGCGACCGCCGCGTCCTGCGCGAGCTGACTCACGCCGAACGGGACCGCCGTCTTGCGCAGCGCCGCCGCGACGGGCTCATGGGCGATGGCGAAGCCGACGCGCAGGCCGGCGAGGCCGTACGCCTTGGAGAACGTGCGCAGGACGCAGACATTCGGCCGGCTGCGGTACAGCTCGACGCCGTCCGGCACCTCGGGGTCGCGGATGAACTCGCGGTACGCCTCGTCGAGCACCACCAGCACATCGCCGGGCACCCGGTCCAGGAAACGTTCCAGCTCGGCCCGCCGCACCGCTGTGCCCGTCGGGTTGTTGGGGTTGCAGACGAAGATCAGCCGAGTGCGGTCGGTGATCGCGTCGGCCATCGCGTCCAGGTCGTGCACGTCGCCCGGCGTCAGCGGTACCCGCACCGACGTCGCACCGCTGATCTGCGTGATGATCGGGTACGCCTCGAAGGAACGCCAGGCGTAGATCACCTCGTCCCCCGGCCCGGCGGTCGCCTGGATCAGCTGCTGGGCGACGCCCACGGAGCCGGTGCCCGTCGCCAGATGGGAGACCGGGACGCCGAAGCGGTCGGCCAGCTCGTTCATCAGGGCCGTGCACGCCATGTCCGGGTAGCGGTTGAAGGCGGAGGCCGCGGCCGTCACGCTCTCCATCACACCGGGCAGCGGCGGGTACGGATTCTCGTTGGAGGACAACTTGTAGGCCACCGGACCTTCGGCCGCGGCGGCCTTGCCCGGCTTGTAGGTGGGGATCCCCTCCAGCTCGGCGCGCAGCTTGGGGCTCGTCTCGCTCACCGCAGTCCTCCTTGTGACCACCACCGCTTCCAATACTCCTCACCTTATGAGGATTCGGCCCGGCTGCGTACTGGTGGTGCCCAACCTCCTCGGCACAGCGGGCCGCATCCCGCACCGATCTCACCCGTCCCACCAACATCAGGGGCATCACCGTATGAAGGCGTACGAATCAGGGGGCGCGCCATACATATATCTATGCGCCGGTAGCTCACGCCGTGGCGCGCATCGCCCGTGCAGGTGAGTTGAGACCTCTTCGAAACATCGGACACTTGGCAGGTCCGTGCACGCCGACAAGACAGGTATTGGCATTGAATCGTTCAACTGACTTATTTTCTAGGATAGTTGACGCCAAATGACCATGCAGAAACGTGCCTGTCAACGCGTGCATATGCGTCCGCACTACCCCACCGCATGAGCCCTACTATCGGCTCGCCATGACAGCAGCAGGGAAGCACCAGGTGAGCCGCGCGGAAACCTCACGCCGAGGCAACCGGCCGGGCCGGGCGGGTATCAGGGACGTGGCCGCCGCCGCCGGGGTCTCCATCACGACCGTCTCCGATGCCCTCAACGGCAAGGGCCGGCTCCCCGACGCCACCCGACGCCATGTCCGCGAGGTCGCCGACCGACTGGGCTACCGCCCCTCGGCCGCGGCCCGAACCCTCCGTACCGGCAAGTCGGGCCTCATCGGCCTGACCGTGACGACCTACGGGGATGAACCTTTCACCTTCACCGAGTTCGCGTACTTCGCGGAGATGGCCAGAGCCGCCACCTCCGCCGCGCTCGCCCGCGGCTACGCCCTCGTCATTCTGCCCGCGACCTCGCGTCACGACGTGTGGTCGAACGTCGCCCTGGACGGCACGGTCGTCATCGACCCCTCCGACCAGGATCCGGTCGTCAGTGAGCTGGTCCGCCAGGGCTTACCGGTCGTCTCCGACGGCCGCCCGGCCGGCTCGCTGCCGGTCACCGCATGGGTCGACAACGACCACGAGGCCGCCGTACTCGGCATCCTCGACCACCTGGCCGACGCGGGTGCCCGACGGATCGGCCTGCTCACCGGGACGACGACCGACACGTACACCCGCCTGTCGACCACGGCGTATCTGCGCTGGTGCGAGCGCGTCGGCCAGGACCCGGTGTACGAGGCCTACCCGGCACACGACCCGTGCGCGGGCGCCGTCGCCGCCGACCGACTGCTCGCGCGCCCCGACCGCCCCGACGCGGTCTACGGTCTGTTCGACCCCAACGGCACCGATCTGCTCGCCGCCGCCCGGCGTTACGGACTGCGCGTCCCGGACGACCTGCTGCTGGTCTGTTGCAGCGAGTCCACCGTGTACGCCAACACCGAGCCGCCCATCACCACGCTCTCGCTGAAGCCGCGCCGCATCGGCACGGCGGTGGTCCAGCTCCTCATCGACGCCATCGAGGGGGTCGATTCGGACCTGCCGGTCGAGCAGGTGATACCCACTGAGCTGATCGTGCGCACCTCCTCCGAGCGACGCCCGCCTCGCACGACGGTGAGCCCGCCGAGGGCGCCTGAGAAGGGGTGATGTGGCAGGGCGCGGAGCCTCCGGGGCGGTCGGGAGGACGGCAGGGCAGCCGGCCGGGAAGCCGGCCGGGCCAGGCGCATCGGCCCCCGAGTGCTGGACCGGTGTCCCGCCCGGATGTCGTGTCCGGGTGCTGCGCCGGGTGGCGCGCCGCCCGGACACGACATCCGGGTACCGCGGCGGCGGTCGGCTCGTTCGGTCGGCGGCGCCGACGGCGGGCACTCGGCCGCGGCGCGGCAGGCGGCGGACCGCCTGCCCCCCAGGAGCACTGCGGGTTCCCTGACGGGAGCCCTGCCTGCTCGCCGGCACGGGCGGGGGCGCTGCGCGTGTCTCTCCGGCGAGTGACGGTGGACCGGTACCGGGCCGGAGGGACGCCGGCCGGATCCTGGTGACGGTAGAAACCCCGGGGCCGGCCTCCGCGCGGTCCCCGCTTCGTCGACATGGTGGACCGCGGCACACCCGATCGTGGGAAGCAGCTGTGAAAACGGCGTCCGGCGCACCCCTCAGCCCGGCGAACCCCTAGTCAGCAGGTGGTCGAAGCCCTGCCCAATCGGGGCGAAAGCCGCACCGAACTGGAGTCGTGCGCTGATTCACCACCCCTGGGTCATCACACGGCCCGATCCGCATTCCTATGATGGGCCCACGGCACCCCGGGCCGCTGCGACCAGGCAGTCCGAAGCGGTGCAGATGCGGCGCGATGGTGGAGGGGTCTGATGACTCAGGGGGCCGGTCAGGGACCCGAGGTGGAGCGGACGGCGACGTTGCGCGACTTCCGGGTACCCGCGTACGTCCACGAGACCGGTCCGTACGCCCACAGCACCCACCCCGGTGAGGCCGTCGTCCCGGTCGAGGAGCCGGTGGAGCACCCTGACGGGTACACCCCCACCCAGCGCGACCTGCCCGTCATCAACCGGGGTGACACCCTTCAGGTGGCGGTCGAGCCGGCGATCACGACGGCCCCGCAGCCGAGTGTCGGCCCCGGCCCGCTGTACGTCGTCGGAGACGTGCACGGCTACATCGACGAGCTGCTGGCCGCCCTCCAGGCCCAGGGCCTGATCGACTCCGCGGGCCAGTGGTGCGCGGGCACCGCGCGGCTGTGGTTCCTGGGCGACTTCACCGACCGCGGTCCGGACGGCATCGGCGTCATCGACCTCGTGATGCGGCTGTCCGCCGAGGCCGCCGCGGCCGGCGGCTACTGCAAGGCGCTCATGGGCAACCACGAGCTGCTGCTGCTCGGCGCCAAGCGGTTCGGCGACACCCCCGTCAACTCCGGCGCGGGCACGGCCACCTTCCAGGCGGCCTGGCTGCTCAACGGCGGCCAGAAGACCGACATGGACCGCCTCCAGGACCACCACCTCCAGTGGATGGCCCGCCTCGACGCCATCGAGGAGGTCGACGGCCACCTGCTCGTCCACTCCGACACCACCGCCTACCTCGACTACGGCGACTCGATCGAGGCGGTCAACGACACCATCCGCGAGACTCTCACGCGCAACGACGCGGACGAGGTCTGGGATCTGTTCCGCAAGTTCACCAAGCGCTTCTCCTTCCGTGACGAGGGCGGCGCCGACGCCGTACGCTCCCTGCTCGATACGTACGGCGGCGCCCGCATCGTTCACGGCCACAGCCCGATTCCCTACCTGCTGGGCGAGGTCGGCTCCGAGGACGACGAGGACGGCACCGGCCCCGTGGTCGACGGACCGCACGTCTACGCCGAGGGGCTCGCCATCGCGATGGACGGCGGCGTGACCATGGCCGGAAAGCTGCTGGTCCAGCAACTGCCACTGAATGCCTGAACGTTCACCGGACATATGTCCGGCGGCCGACGTCCGTGCAGGCCGTCACCCAATTCTGGAAACCCCCTGTCACCCCGAGCCGTAGCCGCTCTACTATCGGCTTATCCGTAGCAGGCTCCCCTCCGTTTCTGCCCGACGGCTCGTCGCCATGCGAGCCTCAAGCCCTACGGAGCATCGGGGGATGCACATGAACAGCGTTCCGCAGCACCTGCTGAGCGAGGACCGCCAGGAATACGAGCGGATCCTCGGTGAGGCGCTGCGCTCCGCACCACAACGCCCGGAACTGGCCGCGGTAGGACAGCGGCTCAACGCCGAACAGCTGCGCACCATGGCGCTCAACGCCACCGCACTCATCACGGTGGCCGCGGCGACCGAGTACCAGCACTACGTGAAGGTCCGCGAGGAACTGCGCCAGCCGGCGCAGTCCACCCCGTCGTCCGTGTCCGCAGTCGGCTCGGCGGAGCCGGGCGCGGGTGCGATGGGGCTCGCCGCCACCATGGGAGAGGTCGCCGAGACCGCCGGCGCGGGTGCCGTCGCCGTCGTCGCCGTCCTGGCCCCCGTCCTCGCCGGAACCGCCGCGGCGATCTTTCTGCTCGTGGGCTACCTGCTCAAGATGCTCGACCCCGAGCCGACGTTCGCCCAGACCATGATCACCGCCGGGTGGGTGTTCGGCGCCATGACGGCGGCCGCGATCCTCGTGGCCACCGTCGGGCTGCTGCTCACCGCACTGCGCAACCGGCCCTCCGAGAGCGGACCACACTCCGAACTCCTCGAGGAAGTCGCCCAGGCCAAGGCAGCCTGGTGCGAGGCCCTCCTGGAACGGGGCATCCTGCCGTTCCTGCGGGAAGCACTGGCCGACCCCGGCACGGCGGTGGCGGGGTATCGCACGCCCCCGCCGACGCCGACCGGTCGCATGCCGCGCCTGGGCTACGACCGTCCGGGCTTCACCAGCCCCGACGACGGCCCCGCCGCGGGACCACGCCCGAGCTACACGAGCCCGGACTTCACCAGTCCGGACTTCGGCGGACCGGAGCACCAGCCGGAATAGCCCCTCGGCTTGCGCCCCCGCAGGGGAGGCGCAGGCCGAGCATCCGCCTCCGTCTGCCGGGTTTGGCGCGTGCTCATGCCGTCGACAGTTCCTCGGCGACGTCCGTCGTGGCCCGTACGAACTCGCGTACGCGCTCCGTGGTGTTCCCTTCCAGCCAGACCGGACCCCGTTCGATCGGCCGCGCGTCGTGAAGGGACACGTAGGAAACGTCCGGGCGGGGGTAGTAGCGGCGGGAGTGCTCGCCGACCGGAAGGACGCCCCTGCCCATCGCGACCAGCGTGAGCATCTCGGAGAACGAGCCTCCGGCCGGCCCCTTCGGCACCGGTCTGCCCGACGGGGTGTGGTCCGGAGTGCGGTCCCGCTTGAACGCCGCCGAAGTCACCTCGGGGTACTGCACCACAGGGTGTTCCGCGAGCACTTCGAGCGACACCGACTCCTCATCGGCGAGCGGATGCCCGGCGGCGACGGCGAGTACCCGCTCCTCCGTCAGCAGTACCGGCCCACGGGCCATCCCGTCGAACGGGTACGAGGCGATGAGGACATCGACCGAGCCGTCGAGCAGGCTCGCACGGGAATTGGACAGCTGAACCTCCCGCACAGCCACCCGGCAGTCGGGGTGCCGCTCGCCGAACAGCGCGACCGCTTTCAGAAGAGCCGGCGCCGTCCACTCGCCGAGGAAGGCGACCCGCAGTTCTCCCGTGACACCGCGGCCGGCGTCAGCGGCTCTTCGGACCGCATTCTCGATCCCGGCGACCAGCGGTATCAGGTCGTCGGCCAACTGCCGCCCGATCGCCGTGAGCCGTACGGTTCTGCTGTTCCGCTCGAAGAGTGGGCCGCCGATCCGACGCTCCAACTTCTTGATCACCTGGCTGACCCGCCCGGTCGTGATGTGCAGGCGCTCGGCGACACGGCCGAAGTGCAGCTCCTCGGCAAGCGTCAGGAAGATCTCGATCTCCACCCGTTCCAGCATGATCCCCCACCGTTTAATCCGACTCAACGATCGTATGCCGATCGCGTCTTGATGACGGATTTCCCCCGGCGGATCGTAGAAGGCGTCCACCCGCACTCCACGAGCCGAGGAATCCCCTTGACCGTCTCCGCCACCGCCACCTCTCCGGCCGGGCCCGACGACGTGAAGCTGATGACCGTCGACGACATGGACCCCGACCTGCTGACCGACCGGCCGCACCGCGCCATCGCCCTGGAGACGACATGACCTCTCTGCGCGTCAAGGCATTCGACCATCTGGTCCTCAACGTCCAGGATGTCGAACGGTCCCTGGAATTCTACACCGGGCTCCTCGGTCTGGATCCGGTCCGCGTGGCCGAGTGGCGGTCCGGCCGAAGCCCGTTCCCCTCGGTACGGATCACCCCCGAGACCATCATCGACCTGGTCAGCGGTCCTCGTGGGGAGTCCAACGTCGACCACATCTGTCTCACCGTGGAACCGCTGGACTGGGCGGAGGTCATCGAGTCAGGGGCCTTCACGGTTCTCGAAGGCCCCGTTCAGCGCTTCGGCGCACGCGGCGCCGCCACGTCGGTCTACGTCCAGGACCCGGACGGCAACACCGTGGAACTCCGCTGGTACCCGCAGGACGCCGTGGTCTGACCACGGTCCGGCTTCCCCGGTCCGGGTCGGCTCACACCCGGACCGGGATCCGCCACGACGACCTCGGTCGGCCTGGGCCCGTGTCAGTCCGCCAGGGGCAGGTAGACCCGGTTGCCGCTCGCCGCGAACTCCTTCGACTTCTGGAGCATCCCCTCGGCGATCTCCTCCGGAGAGGCCCCCTCGGCCGCCGCCCCGCCGAACCGCTCCGTGATGGTCTGGCTGATCTTCATCGAGCAGAACTTCGGCCCGCACATCGAGCAGAAGTGGGCCGTCTTGGCGGGCTCGGCCGGCAGGGTCTCGTCGTGGAACTCCCGTGCCGTGTCCGGGTCGAGGGCGAGGTTGAACTGGTCCTCCCACCGGAACTCGAAGCGGGCGTCGGACAGCGCGTCGTCCCACTCCTGCGCACCCGGGTGTCCTTTGGCGAGGTCTGCTGCGTGGGCGGCGATCTTGTAGGTGATGACGCCGGTCTTGACGTCGTCACGGTCAGGGAGGCCCAGGTGCTCCTTGGGCGTGACGTAGCAGAGCATCGCCGTGCCCCACCAGGCGATCATCGCGGCACCGATGCCGGAGGTGATGTGGTCGTACGCCGGCGCGACGTCCGTGGTCAGCGGGCCGAGCGTATAGAACGGAGCTTCATCGCAGATCTCCTGCTGAAGGTCGATGTTCTCCTTGATCTTGTGCATCGGGACATGTCCCGGGCCCTCGATCATGGTCTGTACGTTGAAACGCTTGGCGATCGTGTTGAGTTCCCCGAGCGTGCGCAACTCCGCGAACTGCGCCGCGTCGTTGGCGTCCGCGATCGACCCCGGCCGCAGACCGTCGCCCAGCGAGTAGGTGACGTCGTAGGCGGCGAGGATCTCGCACAGTTCCTCGAAGTTCTCGTACAGGAACGACTCCTTGTGGTGCGCGAGGCACCAGGCCGCCATGATCGAGCCGCCGCGCGAGACGATGCCGGTCTTGCGGTTGGCCGTCAGCGGCACGTACGGCAGCCGGACCCCGGCGTGGACGGTCATGTAGTCCACGCCCTGCTCGGCCTGTTCGATGACCGTGTCCTTGTAGATCTCCCAGGTCAACTCCTCGGCCCTGCCGTCGACCTTCTCCAGGGCCTGGTAGAGCGGCACCGTCCCGATGGGGACGGGGGAGTTGCGCAGTACCCACTCCC
The DNA here is from genome assembly GCF_042735715.1 of Streptomyces sp. NPDC059582. Classification (NCBI taxonomy): domain Bacteria; kingdom Bacillati; phylum Actinomycetota; class Actinomycetes; order Kitasatosporales; family Streptomycetaceae; genus Streptomyces; species Streptomyces sp. NPDC059582. The sequence continues at coordinate 33,945 of NZ_JBHWCC010000005.1, read as the reverse complement.
GGGTGGTGTGGATGTTGCGTCCGGTGGACAGGTCCATGACCGTGTCGGCGCCCCACCGAGTCGCCCAGGTCATCTTGTCGACCTCCTCCTCGATGGAGGAGGTCACCGCGGAGTTGCCGATGTTGGCGTTGACTTTCACCAGGAACCGCTTGCCGATGATCATCGGCTCGATCTCCGGGTGGTTCACGTTCGCGGGCAGCACAGCCCGGCCCGCCGCGATCTCCTCCCGGACCACCTCGGGCGCCACGTTCTCCCGGACGGCCACGAACTCCATCTCCGGTGTGATCTCGCCGCTGCGCGCGTAGGCGAGCTGGGTGACCGCCTTGCCGTCGCGGCCGCGGCGGGGCTGGCGCGGTCGTCCGGGGAAGACCGCATCGAGGTTGCGCAGGCCGCCACGCGGCGAGGTGTGCTTGATCCCGTCGTCCTCGGGACGGACGGGACGGCCCGCGTACTCCTCGGTGTCTCCGCGCCCGATGATCCAGTTCTCCCGCAGCGGTTGCAGACCCCTACGGACATCGGTGGCGAGGAGGGGATCGGTGTATGGGCCCGATGTGTCGTACAGCGTGACCGACTGCCCGTTGGTGAGGTGCACCTGACGGACCGGCACGCGCAGGTCGGGGCGCGAGCCCTCGACGTACGACTTGTGCCAGCCGATCGACTTCCCGGCCTCCTGGGGCTGTTCGCCCTGGTCGGAGACAGGCGTGCGTACGTCCTTGTTGGTCATGAGACCTACTCCCTACGCCGGCATTACCCGGTAACAGGTTCAGCGGTCGACGCAGCGGCTTCCGTCGGCAGACGTTTCATGTGAAACATCACTCGTTCCACGTGAAACATCGCGAAGACGAAGGTCAGCGCCCTCTCAGCCCGGTGCTCCGAGCTCCCGCGTGTGCAAAGGTGCCTCCACGCTAGCGTCATTTGTGGCGCGGTGAACAGTGGGCCTCTGCCGTTCTTGCGATGATCGGTCGGTGACCACGACACACGAGCCGCCGTACCCCTCGCCGGAGCCGCCTCGCGGACCCGGAGCCGACCACGGCACCGGGAGCGGCAACGGCCCCGGATACGGCCATGGTTCCGGTGCAGGGCACACCCACGGACATCACCCCGGACACGGCACCGGACCTGGGCAGGGGGCGGTACATGGGCCGGGGCCCGGGCACGGCCCCGGACCAGGACACGGACCGGAGCGGGGGCACGGGCACGGACCCGGGGATCAGGATCCGGGGTCGGGCGGCGGACACGGTCCCGGATCCGGTGGCGGGCACGGTCATTCGCACAGCCATGGCCCCGCCGCCCCCGTCTCCAAGCACCTGCGCAAGGTCATCGCGGCGATCCTCGTGCCGTTCGCGGCGGCGGTGGTGGTCGGCCTCGCGGTGCTGTGGCCCGGTGGCGCCCCGGCACACGAGCGCACCGGGGTCGGGTTCGACCGGCAGACCCAACAGGCCACGGTCACCACAGTGGACGGTGTGAGCTGTCGTTCGGTGAACGCCTCGGGGGACACCCCGACCGGCGACACCTCGACCGCCGAGGGTTCCTCCGCCCAGCAGGAAGCGAACGGCACCTGCAAGAAGGCGACGATCCGGGTCGACACCGGTTCGGACAAGGGTCGTACGTTCACCGAGATCGTCCAGCCGGACCAGTCGCGCCAGCTGCACCAGGGTGAGAAGGTCGTGGTCGCCTACGAGCCCTCCGCGCCGAAGGATCTCCAGTACTCGGTCACCGACGTCAACCGCCGGATCCCGATGACGCTGCTCGCGGGCATCTTCGCGCTCGCCGTCGTGATCGTCGGGCGGCTGCGTGGCGTGATGGCGCTGGTGGCACTGGCCATCAGCTTCCTGATCCTGAACTTCTTCATCCTGCCCGCCATCCTCCAGGGTTCGAACCCGCTGGTCGTGGCGGTGGTGGGGTCGAGCGCCATCATGCTGATCGCCCTGTATGTCTGCCACGGACTGTCGGCCCGCACATCCGTGGCGGTGCTCGGCACTCTGATCTCACTGGTGCTGATCGGCATCCTGGGCTCGCTGTTCATCGACTGGGCCTCGCTCACCGGCAACACCGACGACAGCACCGGTCTGATCCACGGTCTGTATCCGGCGATCGACATGAGCGGTCTGCTGCTCGCCGGCATCATCATCGGGTCGCTCGGTGTCCTCGACGACGTGACGGTGACGCAGACGTCGGCGGTCTGGGAGCTGCACGAGGCCAATCCGTCGATGGGCTGGCGGGGGCTGTACCGGGCGGGCATCCGCATCGGCCGTGACCACATCGCCTCGGTCGTCAACACGCTCGTCCTCGCCTACGCGGGCGCGGCGCTGCCCCTCCTGCTGCTGTTCTCCATCGCGCAGAGCAGTGTCGGCACGGTCGCCAACAGCGAGCTGGTCGCGGAGGAGATCGTGCGCACGCTGGTGGGCTCCATCGGCCTGGTCGCGTCGGTGCCGGTCACCACCGCGCTCGCGGCGCTGGTGGTCGCGGCCGACCGGTCGGGTCAGGACGGCGCCGTCACCACGGGCCCGACGGGTGCCCCGCCGGCTCCGGCACGCGCGGGAAGGGGCCGACGGCGCAAGCGGTGACGCACGCCTGACATCACCCGAACGCCTCGGCCCGGCGTCACCCGAACGCCACAGCGGCAGCGCCGTGGCGTTCCCACCCGACTTCCACAGAAGCGTTCCTGCAGGCCCTCAGGGAGCCCACAGAAGCGTTCCTGCATGCCCTCCACGCGCCGTTCTGACGCGTCCGACGCCCCCAGGCGCCCTCGCTTCAGCCCGCGCTCTGTTCCTCGGCCAGGATGCGGTCCAGCGCCTCGTCGAGATGGGCGTCGAAGTCGGCGAGCGAACCTTCCTGGCCCAGCGGCACCAACTTGTCCGTGCGGTCGAGGAAGGCCACGAGCGGCGCGGTCGACGAGCGGAACAACGCCTGATCCACGCCGACCTGAAGCCGGATCAGGACCTCGCCCAGCGAGTCGGGGTCGACGGGCGAGACCCGCACGTCCCCCTCACCGCACGCCCGGCCCACCCCGTCGATCAGGAGTTCCCGCCCGAACGCCCAGGTCACCGGGGCGTCTCCGGGAAGGTGGAAGGTCAACCGCACGGCGTACGGATCACAGGACTCGTAGCGCAGTTCCACCGGGATGCGGAAGGAGAGCTCCTCGGAGACGAGAAAGCTCATCATGACCTCTGCCTGTACGGACTCGCGCATCGCCTACCCCGTCATATGCCGTCGAATGGCCGGGAATGAACCCCTGACATTTGGTGGCATCTTGCTGAACGTACATGGCAGATCACAAGGAGTGATTTTTCAGATGCTGATAGAGAGCCCGAACGACCCCAGCAGGCGTCCGATCTCGGCCTGCAACTGCTGCACGGCGGGGAGCAGCCGGTCGGCCTGATGGGAGGGCAGCGAAATGGCCATCGTCGCGGCCGTCGCACCCAGTGTGATCGGGATAGCCGCGCACACCGTCCCCAGCGCGTACTCCTGACGTTCGGTCACCGGGCCGGTCCTCCTGGTGCGTTCCAGCCGTCGCAGCAGTGTGTGGCTGTCACGCACCGTGTACGGGGTGAGGGACTGCACGGGATAGCGGTCCAGGTGGTCGCGGCGGGATTCGTCGTCCAGCTGGGACAGCAGACACTGCCCGATGGCATGCGCGTGCCCGGTCTCACGGAAGTCGGCCCACTCCTCGACCGCCGGATTGCCCGGGGTGTCGGAGACGCACAGGAGCTCGATCTCGCCTCCGCGGTACACGGCGTAGTACACGGGCACACCGATGGAATCACGCCATCGCGCGAGCGCGTCGACGACCGTGCTGCGACGTTTCTGCCCCGCTCCGCTACTGCTCAGCAGTTCGGCGGCCTCGCCGAGGAAGAACAGCCCCTTGTCACGGCGCAGATAGCCCTCGTACACAAGGGTGCGCAGCAGGTGGTAGGCCGTGGGCAGGGCGAGTCCGGTCTCACGGGCCAGCTGCTTGGCCGGGGCTCCGTGTGCGTGCGTGGCGACGGATTCCAGCAGACGCATCGCGCGCTGCACCGATCCGATGAGGGTGGTCGTCGCGGAATGCGGCTGCTCGGGAACCGACGTGGAGGGCGGACGCTGAACCAGGGAGGGGGCGGAGCGCGGCCGCGCGAAGGGAGCCTGCGGATCCGCGGATGCGGTGTCAGCCGTGGCCAAGGGTCACTCCGGTTGCACGAGGGGGCAGCCCGCGCGGGGAACACGGGTGGGGGGTGTACGCCGCCCGCGGGGTCCGCCCCGCGTGGGATTCCGGACTTTATCCGGCTCCCACCGCTTGCAGCCGGGCTGTCCGGAAAACTTCCCCCGCCCGAGGGAACCGGTGATTCCTGTTACCGGTCACCGATTGCCCGCGCGGTCACCAGTCGCTGCGCGACGAGGAGCTCGAGGTGAACTTACGCACGACGTAGATCAGTCCGCCGACCAGGGCCACGAAGATCAGCGCCTTGAAGAGCAGGCCGATCACGATGCCGACGACCGTGGCTATGAGGCTGCCGAACACGAACAGAGCGATGACCGGCACCGCGATCCACTTCACCCACCACGGCAGTCCCGCGAAGATCTCTCGCATCGCCCTCGTCCTTTGCTTCTCCGCCCGGTTGTCCGGGACCTGTTGATGTCCTGCCGTCGATGCTAGGGCCGGCAGGGGGGCCGGCGGGGGCCGCGCACCCCTTGTCCTCCCCTGACCGTTCCCCTAGGGAACCCCGAGGGAGAGGCTCAGGCCTCGGGCGGAGAGAAGACCACCAGGACCCTGAGGTCCTCGCTGATGTGGTGGAACTTGTGGGCGACCCCGGCCGGAACGTACACCACGCTGCCGCGCGCCACCGGCGTCGTCTCCAGGCCGACGGTGATCGAGGCGCGGCCGCTCACCACGAAGTAGATCTCGTCCTGGTTGTGCGGCTTCTGTGCATCGTGATCACCGGCGTCGAGCGCGTACAGGCCGGCCGACATGTGCCGTTCCCGCAGAAACTGCAGGTAGGCGCCGTCGTTGGCGGCGCGCTCCGCCTCCAGTTCGTCCAGCCGGAATGCCTTCATCGCTCTTGTCCGCCCTCACACCACTGCTCGTATCCGATCTCTTCTGCCACGATCAGACACATGAAGAATTTCGTAGTCAAGACGATCGCCAACGCGGGCGCTCTGGCGGTCGCCGTCTGGCTGCTCGACAAGATCACCCTGACCGGTGACAGCACGGGCAAGAAGGTCGGCACCCTGATCCTCGTCGCCCTGGTCTTCGGACTGGTGAACTTCCTGGTCAAGCCGGTCGTGAAGGTACTCACCTTCCCGCTGTTCATCCTCACGCTCGGCCTGATCACCCTCATCGTCAACGCGCTGATGCTGCTGCTGACCTCATGGGTGTGCGACAAGCTCGACCTGAGCTTCCACGTCGACGGCTTCTGGACCGCCGTCCTCGGCGGCCTGATCATCTCGGTCGTCTCCTGGGCCCTGAACGTCGTCCTGCCCGACGGCAAGGACTGAGCGAGCGATGACCTACCGCGTCTGCTTCGTCTGCACCGGCAACATCTGCCGCTCGCCGATGGCCGAGTCCGTCTTCCGCGCGCGCGTGGCGCAGGCCGGGCTCGACGACCGGGTCGAGATCGACAGTGCCGGCACCGGCGGCTGGCACGAGGGCGACGGAGCGGACCCGCGCACCGTCGCCGTCCTGGAGGACAACGGCTACGCCAGCGGTCACACGGCCCGGCAGTTCCGCTCGTCCTGGTTCTCCCGCCTCGACCTCGTGATCGCCCTCGACCACGGCCACCTCGCGGCGCTGCGCCGCCTCGCACCGACCGAGGAGGACGCGCGGAAGGTACGGCTGCTGCGCTCGTACGACCCTGCCGCCGTCGACGACCTCGACGTGCCGGACCCGTACTACGGCGGCACGGACGGCTTCGAGGAGTGCCTGGAGATGGTGGAGGCGGCGAGCACGGGGCTGCTCGCCGCGGTACGTGAACAGGTGGAAGGGCGGGCGGCATGAGCGACTCTGCCGGGGACCACGCGACCGGGGACAACAGAAACGGTTCGGCGGGGGCTCCGACCGACGGTGACGGGACGCGCGCGGTGCGGGCGGGACTGCCGGCGCCGGTCAAGCACGAGCCGACGTTGCCGGGGCCGGTGTTCGCCGCCCACTTCCATCTGCCGGGTGACCCTACGGGCCCCTACACCTACGGCCGCGACGAGAACCCGACCTGGACGCTTCTGGAGCGGGCCATCGGCGAGTTGGAGGCGCCGGCCGAGGACGGCGCCCAGACGCTCGTCTTCGCCTCCGGGATGGCCGCCATCTCGTCGGTGCTCTTCTCCCAGCTGCGCGCGGGAGACACGGTCGTGCTGCCCGGCGACGGGTATCAGGCGCTGCCCCTGGTGCGTGCCCAGTTGGAGGCGTACGGCATCGAGGTGCGTACCGCACCGACCGGCGGCGACGCCCAGCTCGACGTCCTCGACGGCGCCAGGCTGCTGTGGATCGAGTCCCCGTCGAACCCAGGACTCGACGTGTGCGACATCCGACGGCTCGTCGAGGCGGCACACGCGCAAGGTGCCCTGGTGGCCGTCGACAACACCCTCGCGACACCGCTCGGACAGCGCCCGCTGGAACTCGGCGCCGACTTCTCGGTGGCCAGCGGGACCAAGCAGCTGACCGGGCACGGCGACATCCTCCTCGGATACGTCACCGGTCGCGATGCCGAGACCATGGCCACCGTACGCCGCTGGCGCAAGATCGTGGGGGCGATCCCCGGGCCTATGGAGGCCTGGCTCGCGCACCGTTCGATCGCCACACTCCAGCTGCGCGTCGACCGGCAGAACGCCTCCGCCCTGACCCTCGCCGAGGCGCTGCGGGGGCGGCCCGAGGTGACCGGACTGCGCTATCCGGGGCTGCCCGACGACCCCTCGCACGAGATCGCCGCGCGGCAGATGCGACGCTTCGGGTGTGTGGTGTCCTTCACGTTGCCCACGCGCGCGCGTGCCGACCGTTTCCTCGGCGCGCTGCGGCTCGTGGACGACGCGACGAGCTTCGGCGGAGTGCGCTCCACAGCCGAGCGGCGCGGCCGCTGGGGCGGCGACGCGGTGCCCGAGGGGTTCATCCGCCTGTCCGTCGGTGCCGAGGACCCCGTGGACCTGGTGGCGGATGTACTGCGTGCGCTGGAGGCGTCGGCGGACTGACCGGTCCGCCGACGCCCCATCGGTGTCCTGCTACGTACAACGGACGGTCCGAGCCTCCCCCCTCGTGGCTCGGACCGTCCTCGGTTCCACTCGCCGAGAACCGCGCGCACAAGGCTAGTTGACTCTGTGTCAGTGTCCAATCACAGTAGCGACAGAGACCTATCGACATATTTATAGTTGGCCCGGCCGGGGGGCCTGGGCGGGCGGTGAGAGGGGAGGGCGCGGCATGGATCTCGCGTTGCTGCGCACCTTCGTGACCGTGCACCGCGCCGGCTCCTTCACTCGTGCCGCGGCCCTGCTCGGGCTCTCCCAGCCGGCCGTCACCTCACAGATCCGCACCCTGGAACGACAGGTGGGCCGGCCCCTTTTCCTGCGGCAGGCCCGTGGCGTGACACCGACGACCATCGGCGACGAACTCGCCCACAAGGCCGCGCCCCATCTCGACGCCCTGGTCGAGATAGCCGAGACCGGCCTGGACGACGAGTCCTCCTTACGCACCCTGCACCTGGCCGGCCCCCCGGAGTTCACCGCGGAGCGGGCCCTGCCCGCGCTGACGGCGCTGACCGGCGACGACGGTCAGCGCCTCGCCCTGCGGGCCTCCTTCGGCAACACCGAGGAGATCCTCGAAGGGCTGGCGGCCGGACATCATGATCTGGCCATCACCACGGCCCGTCCGCGCGGTGCCCTGCTCACCGCGACTCCGCTGTGCGACGAGGAACATGTCCTGGTCGCGGCCCCCGGCTGGGCCGAGCGGATCGGGCACTGGAAGCTGCGCCGCAAAGGCGCACCCGCCCTGAAGAACCTCCCCGTCGTCGAGGTGCACGAGTCGCTGCCCTTCGTCTCCCGCTACTGGGCCTCCGTCTTCGACTCCCGGCCCGCCACTTCCGGTGCCGTCGTCGTCCCCGACCTGCGCGCCGTCCTGGCCTGCGCGTGCGCGGGCGCCGGGCTGGCGGTGCTGCCGCGTTATCTGTGCGCCCCGGCTCTGGAGCGCGGTGACGTGGTCACGCTGCACGAACCCGTGGTGCCGCCGCTGCGGACCTACTTCCTCGTGGTGCGCACCGGCACGCTGGCGATGCCGCACATCGCCCGGGCGCACGAGTGGTTGCAACAGGCTTCAAGCGACTGGTGTTGACCCTGATCCCGCGCGCTGTCACGGGGCGGGCTCGTCCGATGACGGTTCGCGATGTTTCACGTGGAACCAACCGGGCCACATTTCTCCCATGACCGTCCGACCCGTGGTCAAGCGCACCGCCCGAGCCGTCCTCCTGGACGGCGACTACCTGATCCTGATCAAGCGCACCAAACCCGGCGTGGATCCCTACTGGGTCACGCCCGGTGGTGGGGTGGAGCAGGAGGACACCACCGTCGTCGACGCCCTGCACCGTGAGGTGTACGAGGAGCTCGGCGCCAAGATCACCGATGTGGTGCCCTGTTTCGTGGACACCGTCGAACACATCGGCGCGGACAGCAGCACGACCGGGGTGAAGGTGCAGCACTTCTTCGTCTGCCGCCTGGAGTCCATGGACCCGGCCCTGCGGCACGGCCCCGAGGTCGACGAGCCCGCCGGTGAATACGAGATCGTCAGGGTTCCGTTCACCCGGGTCGGGATCGCCTCCGTGCACCTGGTGCCGCTGTCGCTACGGCACTACCTGGACGGCAACATCGAGGGCGTACGGGCCATGCACGCCCCCGACCTGGGCTGACCGGCCGCGATCGGCTCAGTTCCCGGTGACGACGAGTTCCTCCACCGAGTCGTGGCGTATGCGGTTCGAGGGGATGCCGATGTCCCGCAGCGCGTCGACCCCACTGCGGATCATTCCGGGTGGGCCCGACAGATACGCGTCGAACTCGTTCCAGGGGCCGTAGGCGCGGATCGCGTCCGGAAGCTGGACGTGCGCCTGCTGGTCGACGACAGTCCGCACGGAGAGCCAGGGGTGGGACTGCTGAAGCCTCAGCATCGTGTCGATGTCGTACAGGTCGTCGCCGGTGCGGGCGCCGTAGAACACCTCTACCGGCCGGCGTTCGCCGTGCTCGGCGACGTCCTCGACCAGTGCCTTGATGGGGGCGATGCCGGTCCCGCCACCGAGGCAGAGCAGTCCGCTGTCGGAGCTGTGGTCGACGGTCATCGAGCCGGTCGGCGGGCCGAGGCGGATGACGTCGCCGGGCCGGGCGCGATGCACCAGCGCGTTGGAGACCCAGCCCGCGGGAACCGCCTTCACGTGGAACGTCAGCAGTCCGTCCGAGCGGGGCGCGGAGGCGAAGGAGTAGTGCCGCCAGACCCTGGGCCACCAAGGGGTCTCCACACTCGCGTACTGCCCGGCGAGGAAGGGGTAGGGCTGGTCCGGTCGGACGGTGACGACCGCGACGTCCGGGGTCCTGAGATCGTGCGAGACGACCTGCGCGTGCCACCAGGCCGGGGCGCGCATTTCGTCGACGGCCGCTGCGTCGATCATGACCTGGGAGATCGTCGTGTACGCCCGCACCCAGGCCGCCTCCGTCTCCGCGTCCCAGACGGCGGAGGCGAACTTGTCGAGCGCACCGATGAGGCACTCGCCGACGGCCGGATAATGCTCGGCCCGGGTGCCGTATTTGCGATGACCGCGGCCGAGGTTCTGCAGGTAGTCGACGAGGACCGGCGTGTTGTCGATGTGTTCGGCGGCGGTGAGCAGCGCCTTCAGCAGCCGGTCGCGCTGGGTGTCCATCGCAGCCGGGAACAGCGAGCGCAGCTCGGGATGGCGCACGAAGAGCAGAGCGTAGAAATACGAGGTGACCTTGTCGGCCACGGGTGCGACCTCCGCCATCGTCCGGCGGATGAGAAAGGCGTCCGGGGACTCCTGCACCGCGGGCGTGGACCGCTGGGCGGGCACGCGGTGCTCTGCGGACGCGGCTCCACTCGAGACGGACGGCTCCGCGCCGGGCGCAGGCGCCCCGGCGGGCGCGGCCGGTACCAGGGTCGGCGCGGCAGACGGTGCGGCGGTCGGAGCCGGGCCCGGGGCCATCGACCGGGTGACCGACGGGTCGGTGGGCGCCGGCCGGGGTTCGGTGGGCCGAGACGCGGGTGCCGTCGGCGGGGTCCGGGGGAAGACCGGTGCAGCGGCCTCTGCCGACGGTGTCCGGGGGGTGGTGTGCGGCGCATCCGCCGGCGGCCGTATTCGGGGGTCGGTCGGCGCGGCCACGCGGTCGGTGCCTGCCGTGGCCTCCGTCAGCGGGCCGCTGCCCGAGGCCGAGTGGGTCCGGCCCATCGGGCGCATCGCGGCCAGGCGGCTGCCCTCGGTCGTCTCCCGTTCGCCGCCCGGAGCCGACTCCGGCTCCTTGCGCGGGGTGAACCAGCCGCTCCCGCCGCCGGAAGTGCCGTTGTCGGCCGACGCGGTGGTCTGAGCGTCCATGGTGTGCCTCGCCTCGAACATCTTTCGGTCGGTCTGCGCGCTTCCTCGGTCGGAAGGTGCCTGCTTTCCCCCGTAGACGGCTTTCGGTGCCTGTTCGGTGCCATGGCCAATGCGGCCATATTCAACCCACAATCCCACTCCGTACCGACAAGTAGGGCGGGAGTGTGACATGAGCCGCAGTGCACACAACAGCGTCCCGCTCCGGGCGGCCGCCCTCGTCGCATAGTCGAAAATGCGAGTCTTCGATCTCTCCGTCCCTTACGCTGCACTGCTCTCCGTCCGCGCAGGGTGTACACACCCCGCCCAGGACCGAACCCGGCCACGAACCGGAGTCGACCCTACCGGCCACCGCTCCGCACACAAGTCCCGCCTTCCTCAGGGTGGGCGGCGGTGTCGGGCGAACCGTGAATTTCTCAATTACCGGGCGCCACGCACCAATTCATAGGCATCCCATAGATCCTTCCCCTCGTAGGCATGGGTCGCGAGACCGGACAGATGGCCGTCCCCATTGATCGAAACCGAGACGGATACCACTCCGAACAGGTCCTTGTCCGACAGCGAGTCGCCATAAGCGACACAGTCGGCTCTCGTCACCCCGAACTCCCGACAGAGCACATCGGCGACCCGTACCTTGGCCGCGGGATTGAGCACTCCGGCAGGGTCCACGGGTTCGGTGAAGGGAATCGCGGGAAAACGCGAACCGTATGCGGCGTGCGCACCCCAGCCCAGAAGCCGTTCCACGAAGAAGGACGGCGAGAGGGATACGACGGCGCAGTAGTCGCCCTCCTGTCTGATCGCCGCCCAGACCTCACGAATGCGGGTCAGCCACGGTGCTCCCTCGAAAGCCGCTGTGACGTGCGCCTCCGTGAGATGCGCCCACAGGGCGCGGACCTGTGCCGCGTACTCCGGCGGTTCCACCCGCCCCGTCGAGGCCGCCAGGTCCAGCGCCATCGCCTCGGCTTCCCGACCGAGTTGCCGTGAGATCTCCACCGGAGCGGAAGTGCCGTGCAGCAACGTGCCGTCGAGATCAAAGAGATGAAGGCGCGCCATGGTTCCTGAGGCTAGTGGCATGCCCTGTCAGCGCCGAGCGGGGCCACGCATCGCCGGTCGCTCGCCGATGTTTCACGTGAAACGCCCTTTGCCCGGTTCGCCTTCTGTGGGGGCTGGCCGCGACATGGCCAAAAGCACGTGCGTCTCCCCTGAAACAGGTGGACGCCGAGGGTCCCCGTCGGACAGCCTGACCTGCGTGCCCACTCCTTCCCCCGCCGCTCTCCCCATCCGCCGGCTGACGCTTCGCGATCTCTCCGCCTGCGCCGACCTGTCCGAGGATCGGAGGTGGCCCAGGGAGGAGCACAAGTGGGGTTTCCTGCTCACTTCCGGGAAGGGTTACGGCATCGACGACCCCGTCGGCGGACTTGTCGCCGCGTGTGTCGTCACCGAGTACGGCCCGCGGGACCAGCCCGATCTGGCGGCCATCGGCATGGTGCTGGTCGCCGAACGGCACGCTCGGCAGGGCGTTGGGCGTGGTCTGATGCACCACGTGGTCGCCGCGACGGGACCCACCCCGCTGACCCTCCACGCCACACCGAACGGCCGTCCGCTGTACGAGGAGCTGGGCTTCAAGGCCATCGGACGGGCCGAGATGGTGGCCGGTCACTTCACGCCCGGGGGGACACAGTCCGGCGTCGTCACGCGTGCGGCCACCGCCGAGGACCTGACGGTGATCCTCCGGCTCGACGAGGAGGTGTTCGGCCTTGATCGCACCCACATCGTCACGCGTCTGCCGGCCTTCGCCGACCAACTCCGCGTGGCCGTGGAAAACGGCCGGATCATCGGTTACGCGGCCGCCTGGCCCAACATGGACACCCATGTGGTGGGCCCGCTGATCGCCCGCGACACGGAGACGGCCAAGGCCCTCATCACCTCCCTCGCCGCCCACACCGACCGCCGGTTGCGGACCGACATCGACGTACGGCACGAGGAACTGCTGGCGTGGGTGAAGGAGCGGGGCCTCGCACCGGTCGCCTTCAACGCGGTCATGGCGTACGGCATCCCGGAACTACCGGGCGACTGGACTCGGCGCTTCGCTCCCGTGACCGTGGCGGCGGGCTGACGCTCGCGACGAAAGCGCCGGTCCCCCGTCGGGAACCGGCGCTTCCTGCCGCACGGGCTGCGTCAGACGAGTGTGTCCGCGGCAGCCGTGGCGAAGCCGTGATCCTGCTCCGGCGCGCCACCGCCGACGCCGATCGCGCCGATCAGACGGCCGTCACGACGCACGGGCACGCCACCCGCGATGAACAGCAGCGGCCGGTCGAGCGCGGTGGGCAGGGTGTGGAAGGGACCTCCGGGCTGTACGGCGTCGACGAGGTCGGCGGTGGGCGCGTTCAACTGGAGCGCCGTGTACGCCTTGCGGGTGCTCGTCTCCCCGGAGATCAGCACGGCCCGGTCGTCCCGCCGGAAGGCGAGGAGGTGGCCGCCCGCGTCCAGGACGGTGACGCTCACCGTGACCCCGGCGGACTCGGCGGCCTGCCGGGCGACAGTGACGAGGGCCTCGGCGTCCTGGATGGTCAGCGGGGCGAAGGTGGTGGTGCTCACGTGGGTTGTCTCCTTGCGGGTGTTTCTCGAGGGGCGGTGGACCGAGGGGTGCGGGGCCGGTACCGGCCTCGCATCCCGGGGGCTCAGTGGTGGACGGCCGTCCGCTGCTCGGCGGGCGCCGCGTCCGCGACGACGGCGCCGGACGCGCTGTCGCGGCGCTCCAGGCCGGCTGAGAGCAGGGCGAGGAGCAGGGCACCCGCGGCGAGGGCGGCGCCGACCCAGTTGGGAGCTGTGTAGCCGAGGCCGGCCGCGATGACGAGGCCGCCGAGCCAGGCCGAGAGGGCGTTGCCCAGGTTGAAGGCGCCGATGTTCACAGCCGAGGCCAGGGTCGGGGCGCCGTGCGCCTGATCGAGGACGCGCTTCTGGAGCGGCGGGACGGTGGCGAAGCCCAGGGCGCCGATCAGACCGATCGTGACGGCCGCCAGCACCTTGTTGTGTGCGGTGAGCGTGAACAGGGCGAGGACGACGGCCAGGGCGCCGAGAGAGACGTACAGCATGGGCATCAGGGCACGGTCGGCGAACCTGCCGCCGACGAGGTTGCCACCGACCATGCCGAGACCGAAGAGGACCAGCAGCCAGGTGACGGAGCCGTCGGCGAAACCGGCGACATGGGTCATCATCGGCGCGATGTAGGTGATGGCCGCGAAGACGCCTCCGAAGCCGAGGACGGTCATCGCCATCGCGAGCAGGACCTGGACGTTCTTGAAGGCGGCCAGTTCATGGCGCAGGCGTACGCCCTCGGGCCGAGGCATCTCCGGGACCAGCCTGGCGACCCCCGCCAGGCCGACGACGCCGAGCGCGGCGACAAGGCCGAAGGTGACGCGCCAGCCGACGTTCTGTCCCACGAGGGTGCCCAGCGGGACGCCGACGACGTTGGCGACCGTCAAGCCGGTGAACATCATCGCGATGGCTCCGGCCTTCTTGTCCGGGGCCACCAGGTCGGCGGCGACGACCGAGCCGATGCCGAAGAACGCGCCGTGGGCGAGGGAGGCGACCACGCGGCCGATCAGCATCACGGCGAACGTGGGGGCGAGAGCGGAGAGCAGGTTGCCGGCGATGAACAGGACCATCAGCAGCATCAGCATCCGCTTGCGGGAGACCTTGGTGCCGAGGACGGTCATCAGCGGAGCGCCGAACATGACGCCGAGCGCGTAGCCGGTCACGAGGAAGCCGGCGGTGGGGATGGAGACCCCGAAGTCGCCTGCGACCTGGGGCAGCAAGCCCATGATCACGAATTCGGTCGTCCCGATTCCGAAGGCCCCGATCGCGAGGGCCAGAAGCGCGAGAGGCATGGAGGGTCCAACCTTCCCAAACGATTGCAGATGCGCTTTGCGTGCGCCCACAATAGTTGCACACGCGGGTTATATGCAACAGCGGGCTATTGCGGGCGTGCCCTATCCTGGATTCAGCCGCTCCGGGACGGAGGAACCCATGACAGCGACGGACCCCGCGCTCACCGCCCTCTCCCAAGGCTGGTGCGCCCTCTCCCTGCTCCACGGGAGGATCGAGGCCAACATCGAGCGCGCCCTACAGGCACGGCACGAACTGAGCGTGCGCGAGTACTCCCTGCTCGACGTGCTCAGCCGGCAGCACGACGGCGAGGGCGGTCATCTGCAGATGAAGCAGGTCGCCGACGCGGTCGTCCTCAGCCAGAGCGCCACCACGCGGCTGGTCACCCGGCTCGAGGACCGTGGCCTGCTCGAGCGCTACCTGTGCCCCACCGACCGGCGCGGCATCTACACCAACGTCACCGAGGCCGGCCTCGAGCTGCTGTCGGAGGCGCGGCCCACCAATGACGCCGCCCTGCGCGAGGCGCTCGACGAGGCCGCGAAGAGCCCCGAGCTCGCACCGCTGGTCCGGGTCGTGGAGTCGCTGAACGTGCCCGCATAGGCTGCGACCATGGCAGATCTCGAAATACGGCCCGCCACGGCGGAGGACGTCCCGGCGATCGTGGCGATGCTCGCCGACGATCCGCTGGGCGCACAGCGTGAGTCACCGGAAGACCTGACCCCGTACCTGACGGCGCTGGAGCGGCTGGCCGCCGATCCGAACCAGCATGTGATGGTCGCGGTGCGCGAAGGCCGTGTCATCGGCACCCTTCAGCTGACGGTCAATCCCGGCCTCTCCCACAAGGGCGCCGCCCGCGCGATCATCGAAGGCGTACGGATCCACACGGACGAACGCGGCAGTGGCCTGGGCACCCAGCTCATCGAGTGGGCCGTCGACGAGTCCCGGCGCCAGAACTGCCGGATGGTGCAGCTGACATCCGACAACTCCCGCACGGACGCACACCGTTTCTACGAGCGGCTCGGCTTCACGGCGTCACACGTCGGTTTCAAGCTCCAGCTCTGAACGACCGGGGGCGGCCTGTTTCACGTGAAACAGGCCGCCCCCGGTCGTCGACGCATACCCGCGCAGCGCCGAAGGCCCTACTTGACGCCTCGCCACCCCTCCGGGTCCACACCACCGGGCACCGAAGCCGCCTCGTCGTACGGCTGACGCGTGAACGCGAACGACCCGAGGTCCAGGTGGTCCACGGACCCGTCCGGGCGCCGTACGGCCCGGAGAAGCTCTCCGGCGAAGTACCCCTCCAGCCCCGTCCAGGTGCCGTCGCCGTTCGCCCGGAACCGCGAGCGCCGACCGTTGCCGGTCAGCGGCTCCAGCGAGGCCAGTCCGTAGGCCGTCAGCCGCCACGCGAAGGCATGGGTCCCCCAGTACCACTGCCCCGCCAGCTCCAGTACCGCCGGGTCGACTTCGGGAAGCGGGCGCCAGGGCGCCGGGATCCGTGGCTCTGCCTCCGCGACGATACGGACGAGGTCGGCTCCCACCGCGCCCAGTAGCGGCCCGGAGGTGCAGTTGGCCAGCACCACCGCGGCAATGTCGTCGTCCACGCTGATCGTGAGGTTCGCGAGGAAGCCCGGCAGTGAACCCGAGTGGCCGACGAGCAGCCGTCCGTCCCGCTGTTGGATCTGCATCCCGAGGCCGTAGCTGACACCGTCCGCCACATCCGCGGCTTCGGGCGGCGCAGCCGGCGTGCGCATCTCCCGTACGCTCTCGGCGCTCAGCACCCGCTCGTCGCCCCGGGCCAGGAAGGTGGCGAACCTGGCCAGGTCGCCCGTGGTGGACCAGAGTTGACCGGCCGGTGCCATGCGCCCGAGATCCTCTACGGGTTCGGGAAGCAGCGCGTCGGCCCAGGGATGTACCGCCCACCCGCCCGCGTGGGGCGCCAGAGGCTGGGCACTTGTCCGGTCCAGGCCCAGGGGTTCGAGCACTTCTCGCCTGAGAACGTCCTCCCACGGGGCGCCCCGCAGTTCCTCCACCAGCGCGCCCAGCAAGGTGTAGCCCGGGTTCGAGTAGTGGAAGCGACGGCCGACGGGGTGCAGGAAGGGCTGCTCACCGAGCACGTCGGCGAGTTCGGGGCGCATGGATCCGGGGGTGCGCTCCCACCATGGCGCGGGCGACTCCGCCGCGAGCCCGCTCGTGTGGGCGAGGAGGTCGGCGATGGTGGCTTCCCCCGCGCCGGTGCCCGGCAGATGCTTCTCCAGCGGATCGGCCAGGTCGAGCACGCCCGCGTCGCGCAGCCGCAGGACGAGAACGGCGGTGAAGGTCTTGGTGATCGAGCCGATCCTGTACTGCACGTTCTCGTCCGGCCCGTGCCCGTCCACCGAGGTACGCGCACCGTGCCACAGGGCCTGCCCGTCCCGTACGACGGCCGCGACCAGCGACGGCGCACGCCCCTCGGCCTGCGCCACGGCGATCCGGTGGAGCAGCGCACGGCGCGTGCCGGGAAGGAGTTGTTCGTGAGAAGACGTCATGGGCCCAGTCCACCCGGCCGGACACCCCGCGTCGAGCGCATTTCGCCGGTTGCGGGCTCTCGTCACGTGTGACGCGTGGGTCTTGGCTGACCTGCGGGTTCCCGACCCGTCCCAGGAGGCGTGCCGGATCAGGTCTGTGCCATGTCCACGAAGCGCGAGTAGTGACCCTGGAAGGCGACGGTGATCGTGGCCGTCGGGCCGTTACGGTGCTTGCCGACAATGATGTCCGCCTCGCCCGCCCGGGGCGACTCCTTCTCGTAGGCGTCCTCACGGTGCAGCAGGATCACCATGTCGGCGTCCTGCTCGATGGAGCCGGACTCACGCAGGTCGGACACCATCGGCTTCTTGTCCGTGCGCTGTTCGGGACCACGGTTGAGCTGAGAGAGCGCGATCACGGGCACCTCGAGCTCCTTGGCGAGGAGCTTGAGGTTACGGGACATGTCCGAGACCTCCTGCTGACGGCTCTCGGAGCGCTTGGAACCACCGGACTGCATCAGCTGGAGATAGTCGATGATCACGAGCTTGATGTCGCTGCGCTGCTTGAGCCGCCGGCACTTCGCGCGGATCTCCATCATCGACAGGTTCGGGGAGTCGTCGATGAAGAGCGGCGCGGACGACACCTCGGGCATACGGCGGGCCAGCCGTGTCCAGTCCTCGTCCGTCATGGTGCCGGAACGCATGTGGTGCAGGGCGACACGAGCCTCTGCGGACAGCAGACGCATCGCGATCTCGTTGCGGCCCATTTCGAGGGAGAAGATGACGCTCGGCAGGTTGTGCTTGATCGACGCGGCCCGGGCGAAGTCCAGCGCGAGGGTGGACTTACCCATGGCGGGACGCGCGGCGATGACGATCATCTGGCCCGGGTGCAGGCCGTTGGTCAGTGAGTCGAGATCGGTGAAGCCGGTGGGCACACCGGTCATCTCGCCGCTGCGGGAGCCGATCGCCTCGATCTCGTCGAGTGCGCCCTCCATGATGTCGCCGAGCGGCAGGTAGTCCTCGCTGGTGCGCTGCTCGGTGACCGCGTAGATCTCGGCCTGGGCGCGGTTGACGATCTCGTCGACGTCGTCGTCGGCCGCGTATCCCATCTGGGTGATGCGCGTACCCGCCTCGACGAGACGGCGCAGCACGGCCCGCTCGTGAACGATCTCCGCGTAGTACTCGGCGTTCGCAGCCGTCGGTACGGTCTGGACGAGCGTGTGCAGATACGAGGCGCCGCCGACCTTGTTGATCTCGCCACGTTTGGTGAGCTCGGCGGCAATCGTGATGGGGTCGGCCGGCTCGCCCTTGGCGTAGACGTCCAGGATCGCCTGGAAGATCGTTTCGTGCGCCGGCTTGTAGAAGTCGTGGCCCTTGAGGACCTCGACGACGTCCGCGATGGCGTCCTTGGACAGGAGCATGCCACCGAGAACGGACTGTTCGGCGTCGAGGTCCTGCGGTGGTACGCGTTCGAAGGACGTCCCCCCGCTCTCCCACTCGCTGTCGTCCCGACCCCGGTCATGCTGCTCGCCTCGGCCTCGGCCCCCCTCACCGCGGCGACGAGAGGCGGGCAGACGATCACTCGGACCGCTGTCGGCCCACGGATCGTCCAAGGGCTCGGAAATGCTCACCGAGCCACCTCCTCCCGTCCGCCGGAGCGGACCTCGCCGTGCCTGTCTTTTCTACGGCACGGCACTGACAAATAAGAGGCCCTTCTCCGGTTCGGACGCGTCGGTTTTGTGACGGTTTCACGGCCGACGGACGGAGCGGGCGCCGCACCACGGTAGGCCTGTCGGCACCGTCAGCCAATCTGGTTATCCACAGGCCATGTGGACGACGGCCCGGATGCTGTGGAGAACTCCGCAAAACCTGTGCACGACCCGGTGGACAGGCCTGTGAACAAGCTCCCACCCACCTGGGGAGAGCTGCCCTGAGCTGCGAGTATCCCGTCCACCGGCTGTGCAGAAGAAAAACTTTCCCAGCCGGACCAAGATCGGCTCGAACGGTGCGCGAAAGTCCATACGACCAGAGGGCCAGTAAGGGTCAGTCGCACATTGCATCTCTTACCTGTGGACGATTAGATTAGTGCTCATGACACAGGCTCCCGCGCCCGCCAGGACCCCTCGGCGACAGCACGACCGTGAGATCGTGGCGCTGGCCGTTCCGGCCTTCGGCGCACTCGTCGCCGAGCCCCTTTTCGTCATCGCCGACAGCGCGATCGTGGGCCACCTCGGCACCGCGCAACTCGCCGGACTCGGCGTCGCCTCGGCCCTCCTCACGACGGCAGTCAGCATCTTCGTCTTCCTCGCTTACGCCACCACGGCCGCCGTCGCCCGCCGCGTCGGCGCCGGCGATCTGAAGGCGGCCATCCGCCAGGGCATGGACGGCATCTGGCTGGCGCTGCTGCTCGGCGCCGCGGTCATCATCACCGTTCTGCCCACGGCCCCGGCCCTCGTGGACCTCTTCGGCGCCTCGGACACAGCAGCCCCCTACGCGACGACCTATCTGCGTATCTCGTCTCTCGGCATCCCGGCCATGCTCGTCGTGCTCGCTGCCACCGGTGTTCTGCGCGGCCTGCAGAACACCAGGACACCGCTCTACGTCGCCGTCTCCGGCTTCGTCGCCAATGCCGCCCTGAACGCGGGCCTCGTCTACGGCGCCGGCCTCGGCATCGCGGGCTCCGCCTGGGGCACCGTCATCGCACAGGTCGCCATGGCCACCGTCTACCTCGTAGTGGTCGTGCGCGGAGCCCGCAGGCACGGCGCCTCGCTGCGCCCCAATGCCGCCGGCATCAAAGCCTCCGCGCAGGCTGGTGTACCTCTGCTGGTCCGTACGCTCTCCCTGCGGGCGGTCCTGATGATCGCCACGGCCGTCGCGGCCCGTCTCGGCGATGCCGACATCGCGGCCCACCAGATCATCCTGTCCCTGTGGAGTCTGCTGGCCTTCACCCTCGACGCCATCGCCATCGCGGGGCAGGCCATCATCGGTCGCCACCTCGGTGCCGGTGACACCAAGGGCGCCCGCGAAGCCTGTCGCCGCATGGTGGAGTGGGGCATCGCGGCAGGCTTCGCACTCGGCCTGCTCGTGGTGATCGCCCGGCCGCTCTTCCTGCCCCTGTTCACCAGCGACACCCTGGTCAAGGACACCGCCCTGCCCGCGCTCCTCATAGTGGCGCTCGCCCAGCCCGTCTGTGGCATCGTCTTCGTCCTGGACGGGGTCCTGATGGGAGCGGGAGACGGCCCATATCTGGCCGGGGCAATGGTGGTCACCTTGGCGGTCTTCACCCCGGTCGCTCTGCTGGTCCCGGTTCTCGGCGGTGGCCTCACCGCGCTGTGGGCAGCCATGACGCTGATGATGGCCGTGCGGATGCTGACCCTCTGGTTGCGTGCCCGTTCCGGACGCTGGATCGTCACGGGCGCCACGCGCTGACCGTTTCACGTGAAACCGGCGTTTCACGTGAAACACGCGCGCAGCCTGACGGCATCGGGCCGGCGAAGGCCCACTGGCTCTCGCGTGCGCAAGAACAAGGGCGTGGACCAAGCACGCAGAAGGGGCCGCACCCGGCAGGGCGCGGCCCCTTCTTTGGCTGTTCAAGCCAAACGCAGCGGTCAGGCCGCGACGACCTCGATGTTGACCTTGGCGGCAACCTCGGGGTGCAGACGCACGAACGTCTCGTGGGCGCCCAGCGTCTTGATCGGCGCGCCCAGCTCGATGCGGCGCTTGTCGACCTCGGGGCCACCGGAAGCCTTGATCGCCGAGGCGACGTCGGCCGGGGTGACGGAACCGAAGAGACGACCGGCGTCGCCGGAGCGGACGGCCAGACGGACCTTGACACCCTCGAGCTGGGCCTTCACAGAGTTGGCCTGCTCGATGGTCTGGATCTCGTGGATCTTGCGAGCGCGACGAATCTGCTCGACATCCTTCTCGCCACCCTTGGTCCAGCGGATAGCGAACTTCCGCGGGATCAGGTAGTTGCGAGCGTAACCGTCCTTGACGTCGACAACGTCGCCCGCGGCACCGAGGCCGGAGACCTCGTGGGTGAGGATGATCTTCATTAGTCGGTCACCCTTCCCTTATCGCGCGGTGGAGGTGTAGGGCAGCAGCGCCATCTCACGGCTGTTCTTGACGGCCGTGGCGACGTCACGCTGGTGCTGCGTGCAGTTGCCGGTCACGCGGCGGGCACGGATCTTGCCGCGGTCGGAAATGAACTTCCGCAGCATGTTCGTGTCCTTGTAGTCCACGTACGTGACCTTGTCCTTGCAGAAAGCGCAGACCTTCTTCTTAGGCTTGCGCACAGGCGGCTTCGCCATGGTGTTTCTCCTGTGTGATCAAGAAGTTGGGATACGACCCACCTTCGACCCGGTCAGGCCCGACAGGGCCTAGGCCGCGGGCCTAGAAGGGGGGCTCGTCCGAGTAGCCGCCGCCGTTGCCGCCGGAGCTTCCGCCCCAGCCGCCGCCACCGCCGCCGCCACCAGCGCCCTGGTTGCCACCGGCGGGAGTGCCGGAAGCCCACGGGTCGTCAGCGGGAGCGCCGCCGCCCTGCTGGCCGCCGCCGGAGCTTCCGCCCCAGCTGCCGCCACCCTGGCCGCCACCGCCGCCGTAACCACCCTGGCCACCCTGACCACCGCGACCGGCGGTCTTGGTGACCTTGGCCGTGGCGTTGCGCAGGCTGGGGCCGACTTCCTCGACGTCCAGCTCGTAGACCGTGCGCTTGACGCCCTCGCGGTCCTCATAGGACCGCTGCTTCAGCCGGCCCTGCACGACGACGCGCATGCCTCGCTGAAGCGACTCGGCGACGTTCTCCGCCGCCTGACGCCAGACCGAGCAGGTGAGGAAGAGGCTTTCGCCGTCCTTCCACTCGTTCGTCTGACGGTCGAAGGTGCGGGGAGTGGACGCGACGCGGAACTTCGCGACCGCCGCACCGGACGGGGTGAAGCGCAGCTCGGGGTCGTCGACAAGATTGCCGACGACCGTGATGACGGTCTCGCCTGCCATGGGGGAACCTCTCGGCGGGTTTGCTGCTGGCTGCTGGTGCTGCTACTCGAATCCCGAGATCGTCTGAGCGGGAGAGCTCAGTGGGTCTCGGGACGGAGGACCTTGGTCCGGAGGACCGACTCGTTCAGGTTCATCTGGCGGTCGAGCTCCTTGACGACCGCAGGCTCGGCCTGCAGGTCGATGACCGAGTAGATGCCCTCGGGCTTCTTCTTGATCTCGTACGAGAGACGACGACGGCCCCAGGTGTCGACCTTCTCGACCTTTCCGTTGCCCTCACGGACGACGGAGAGGAAGTTCTCGATCAGGGGGGCGACAGCGCGCTCCTCCAGATCGGGGTCGAGGATGACCATCACCTCGTAGTGACGCATGTGGAACCCACCTCCTTTGGACTCAGCGGCCACGGTCGTTCCGTGGCAGGAGGGTTGTGATGCGTTCGCAACGGTATCGGCCGCCACTGACAATCGAGGGCCGCCGGGTGGCGTCCCTGCTCTGTTCTGGGCGGATCCTGGCTGTGCCTGGGCAGACACCGGTGCAGACGCTACAGACTACCCGCACACCCGCTTCCGGTTGAAATCCGGCCCCGTAGACCCTCAATCTGTACACATCGGGTGTGTACGGCGCTACGATGCGCCGCCTTCCGCAGGAGGTGCCCTATGGCACAGGCATTGCGACCCAACACCGTCGGCGGCCTTTTCGCCTCGGACGGAAAGTCCCATCCCCTCCAGGTCACGCTGCTCGCGGTGACCCTGGTGCTGGGCATCACGGCTTTCGTCTCGGCGATGTTCCACAACCTGCACCTGCTCAGCTCCTGGGCCGGCCTGGTGGGCATCTTCACCGGGGCCTACGGGCAGTGGATCTCCGAGACGACCCGCGAACGTTTCGGTCTGATCCTGGGTCTCGGCGCCGCTGCCATCGGTTTCTTCCTCGGCATGGCGCACGGCGGGCTCTTCGGCGGCGTCTTCTGAGTCGCGCCGAAGCACCCTCGAACGCTGTGTGAAGCTCCCCGGAACGCCCCGGCCGGCCTCCGCGCCGGGGCGTTGGGCCCGTACGCCCAGTGAGGCCGCCCGCAAGGCGCAGTAGGCTTCGCCGCGAGAGCCGGAGCCCCTGTACCCATGGGGACACACCAGCCCGAGGAGCGCCCGGAATGAGCCTGACCCTGAGGACCATCAGTCGAGAGCAGCATCTGGCATACATCCAGAGCCTGCCGTCGGCGAGTCACATGCAGGTTCCGGCCTGGGCGGACGTAAAAGCGGAGTGGCGCTCCGAGAGCCTCGGCTGGTTCGACGACCGCACCGGTGAGATGGCCGGCGCCGGCCTGGTCCTCTACCGACAGCTGCCCAAGATCAAGCGCTATCTGGCCTATCTGCCCGAGGGCCCGGTCATCAACTGGTTCGCACCGAATCTCACCGACTGGCTGGAACCGATGCTCGCGCATCTGAAGCAGCAGGGCGCCTTCTCCGTGAAGATGGGCCCGCCGGTGATCATCCGGCGCTGGGAGGCCATCTCCATCAAGGCCGGCATCCAGAACCCGGACGTGAAGCGGCTGCGGGACATCGAGGCGGACTTCATCGAGCCGCGCGCCTTCGAGGTGGCCGACAAGCTGCGCCGCATGGGCTGGCAGCAGGGCGAGGACGGCGGCGCCGGCTTCGGCGACGTGCAGCCCCGCTACGTCTACCAGGTGCCGCTGGCCAACCGCTCCCTGGAAGAGGTCCACAAGAACTTCAACCAGCTGTGGCGCCGCAACATCAAGAAGGCCGAGAAGGCAGGTGTCGAGGTCGTCCAGGGTGGCTACCACGACCTTGAGGAATGGCAGCGCCTGTACGAGATCACGGCCGTGCGCGACCACTTCAGGCCCCGCCCGCTCTCGTACTTCCAGCGCATGTGGACGGCCCTCAACACCGAGGACCCCAACCGCATGCGGCTGTACTTCGCCCGCCACAACGGCGTGAACCTGTCGGCGGCGACGATGCTGATCGTCGGCGGCCACGTCTGGTACTCCTACGGCGCCTCCGACAACATCGGCCGTGAGTTCCGCCCGTCCAACGCGATGCAGTGGCGGATGCTGCGGGACGCCTACGCACTCGGCGCCACCGTCTACGACCTGCGCGGAATCTCCGACTCGCTGGACGAGACCGACCATCTCTTCGGCCTGATCCAGTTCAAGGTCGGCACGGGTGGACAGGCCGCCGAATACCTCGGCGAGTGGGACTTCCCGCTGAACAAGCTGCTCCACAAGGCTCTCGACATCTACATGTCGCGACGCTGACGTCACGTTCAGTGCTTCCATACCTCTGATACACCGCTGCCACGAGAAAGGTTCCAGGTCCGGCCATGGCGCTCACCCTCTACGTCGACACCGCGCGCTGGCGGGCGCACCACAAGCACGTGCAGGAGCAGTTCCCGGGACTCGTCCCGGTCTGCAAGGGCAACGGCTACGGCTTCGGTCACGAGCGCCTCGCGGAGGAGGCCACGCGGCTGGGCTCGGACGTCCTGGCCGTCGGCACGACGTACGAAGCCGCGCGCATCAAGGACTGGTTCGGCGGTGACCTGCTGGTGCTGACGCCGTACCGGCGCGGCGAGGAGCCCGTGCCGCTGCCCGACCGGGTGATCCGCTCGGTGTCGTCGATCGACGGCGTGTACGGCCTGGTGGGCGCCCGGGTGGTCATCGAGGTCATGTCGTCGATGAAGCGGCACGGCATAAGCGAGCAGGACCTGGCCCAGCTGCACTCCGCCATCGAGAACGTCCGTCTCGAGGGCTTCGCGATCCACCTTCCGCTGGACCGCACCGACGGCTCGGACGCCGTCGAGGAGGTCATCGGCTGGATGGACCGGCTGCGCGCGGCCCGACTGCCGCTGCACACCATGTTCGTCAGCCACCTCAAGGCGGAGGAACTCGCCCGCTTGCAGCAGCAGTTCCCGCAGACCCGCTTCCGCGCCCGCATCGGCACGCGCCTGTGGCTCGGGGACCACGACGCCACCGAGTACCGCGGTGCCGTCCTGGACGTCACGCGCGTCGCCAAGGGCGACCGGTTCGGCTACCGGCAGCAGAAGGCGGCCTCGGACGGCTACCTGGTGGTCGTGGCGGGCGGTACGTCGCACGGGGTGGGCCTGGAGGCCCCCAAGGCTCTGCACGGCGTCATGCCGCGCGCCAAGGGCGTCGCCCGCGCCGGTCTGGCCACCGTGAACCGGAACCTCGCCCCGTTCGTCTGGGGCGGCAAGCAGCGCTGGTTCGCCGAGCCGCCGCACATGCAGGTCTCCATCCTGTTCGTGCCCTCGGATGCCCCGGAGCCGAAGGTCGGTGAGGAGCTGGTGGCCCATCTGCGGCACACCACCACCCAGTTCGACCGCATCGTGGACCGCTGAGCGGTGGGCACAGGCACCTGAGCCGCCCGGCAACGCCGAAAGGCCGTACACGGAGTCTCCGTATACGGCCTTTTACGTGGGCCGCCCGCCCTTGTTCGCTCAGAGCGAACTGTCGGTCGACTCCCGTTTGCCCCACTCCACCTGCGGCCCGTCGAAGTGGGCCGCGTGCCTCGGCGGATGGGCAGCCGAACCGAGGACGAACACGTCCTCCGCTCCATCGAGCACACCGCCCGAGGGGTCGTCGTCGCCGGCCTGGCGCACCACGTCCCGCTCCGGCATGAGGATGTCGCGCACGACCACGACGCAGAGGTACAGCGTCCCCAGAAGATGCGCGCCGATGGCCCAGTGATAGCCGTCGGTCGGCAGGCCCTTGTGGGCGTCTCCGCTCGTCGTGTACGCGAGGTACATCCAGATCCCCAGGAAGTACGCCACCTCGCACGCCTGCCAGATCAGGAAGTCCCGCCACTTCGGCCGGGCCAGCACGGCCAGCGGCACCAGCCACAGGACGTACTGCGGGGAGTACACCTTGTTGGTGAGGATGAACGCCGCGACGATCAGGAACGCCAGCTGGGCGAAGCGCGGCCTGCGCGGGGCGGTGAAGGTCAGCGCCGCGATACCGCCGCAGCAGAGCAGCACCAGGACCGTGGCCAGGGTGTTGACCGTGTCGGTGCTGAGCGGGTCGGTCGAGTTCTGCGCCATGATCAGCCAGAAGGACCCGAAGTCGACGCCCCGCTCCTGGCTGAACGTGTAGAACTTCGACCAGCCGTCGAAGGCGAAGAGCATCACCGGCAGGTTCACCACGAGCCAGGAGACGGCCGCGCCTGCCAGGGCCTTGCCGAAGTCCCGCCACTTGCCCGCACGCCAGCACAACAGGAACAGCGGGCCGAGCAGGAAGACGGGATACAGCTTGGCGGCCGTGGCGAGCCCGAGGAGGACTCCGAAGGCCAGCGAGCGGCTCCGTGACCACATCAGCATCGCGGCGGCCGTCAGGGCCACCGCCAGCAGATCCCAATTGATCGTGGCGGTCAGCGCGAAGGCGGGTGCCAGAGCCACCAGCAGGCCGTCCCAGGGTCGGCGCGCCTGCGTGCGGGACACACAGACCACGATGACGGCCGCGCAGACCATCAGCATCCCGGCGTTGACCATCCAGTACCACTGTTCCTGGTGCTGGATGGAGCCGCTGCCGGGCGTCAGCCAGGCGGCCACCTCCATGAACACACCGGTCAGCACCGGGTACTCGAGGTACTGCATGTCACCGGGGAGCTTGTCGAAGTACGGCACGAGTCCGTCGGCGAATCCGCGACCCTGGTAGAGGTGCGGAATGTCCGAATAGCACGCGTGCGTGTACTGGGAACTGGCGCCAAAGAACCAGCCACCGTTGTAGCAGGGCGCCTTCTGGACGAGACCGAAGGCGAACACTCCGATGGCCACAAGCGCGACGACTCGTACGGGAGTCCACCAGGACGCCCCGAGGAGGGCACGCCGTCCGATGGGGCCGCCGATCAGCTCACTGGCGGCCGCGGCGACCTCGTCGTCCCTGGTCGGCCGTACCGGATCGGGCTCGTGCACGCTCGTCGGCGTCGCTTCTGCACTGGGCATGGGGCACATCCTGCCGTACGCGCCTAGGAATACGCCGAGGGCCGCCACACCTCAGTCGGTGTGACGGCCCTCGTTTCACGTGAAACATTCGGGCGTTTCACGTGAAACACTCATGTCGGGCGATAGGCGGCTATCCGGTTGGGCCGCCGAAGAGCGACCCATTACCGCCGTTTCCATTGCCTCTGTTGGAACCAGTCGATTCCGAGGACGACGGTGAGCTGGTCACTCCGCCGTCGGTACTGCCACCGTTCGTGGTACCCGCGTCGGTACCGCCGTTGTTGCCGCAGTTCCAGGTGAACCTGCCGCAGGTCTCGCTGGCCGAGGGAGAGGGGCTGGTCAGCGTCTCCGACGGCGTGGGAGACGGTGTCGGGCTGGCCTCCTCGGTCTCGGTGGCGGACGGCGTGGGCGTCGGCGACGGCTCCTCGTTCACGACCTCACCGATGGGCTCGGGGGTCGGGAAGTCCTCGGCCTTCTCGCCCTTCAGCGCCTCCGCCATGTAGTCGTGCCAGATCTGGGCCGGGAACGACGCACCGTGGATCTTCTTCTGACCACCCGTTCCGTACATCTCGAGGAACGTGCGGTTCTTCTTGGTCTCGTCGTCGTCGTACCGGAACATCGTGATCGACGTGGACAGCTGCGGCGTGTAGCCGACGAACCAGGCCGACTTGTTGCCGTCGGTGGTACCGGTCTTGCCGGCCACCTCACGACCGGGCAGCTGGGCGTTGGTACCCGTGCCCTTCTCGACGACGGTCTTCAGGACGTCGGTGACGTTGTCGGCGACCGCCGGGGTGAAGGCCTCTTCGAACTCGACCTTGTGCGTGTAGACCACGCCGTCCTTGCTCTTCACCGACCGGACGGAGAACGGGTCATGCTGTTTCCCGCTGGCCGCGAAGGTGCCGTAGGCGCCCGCCATCCGGATGGCGCTGGGGTCGGAGATACCGATGGAGAAGGACGGGAAGCTGGTGCCGGTCAGGCTGGACGGCAGGATCCCCGCGTCGACGGCCGACTGCTTCACCTTGTCCAGACCGACATCCATGCCGAGCTGCACGAAGGCGGAGTTGACCGACTCCCGCATCGCCTCACGAAGGTCGATCTGGTACTTCGGGGCGCCGCCGTACGAGGCGTTGCCGTCGTTGGTCTGGAGCCACTCCTCGCCCTTCTCGTTCTTCCAGACTTCCTTGTTGTACTCCTTGATCTTGAGCTTGTTCTTTCCGCTGAACAGGCTCTTCGGAGAGGCGATGGTGCGTTCGTCCTGCGCCTGCGACTCCGGGCCGTCGGGATTGCGCACGCCCCACTTCATCGCCGCGGCGAGCACGAACGGCTTGAACGTGGAGCCGACCTGGGCGCCGGTGGTGTCGGCATTGTTGGTGAAGTGCTTGGTCGCGCTCTCACCGCCGTAGATGGCCTTGATGGCACCGGACGCCGGGTCCACCGAAGCTCCGCCGAACTGGACGTGCGTGTCCGTATCCGGTCGCTCCTTGGGCTTGATGCTCGCCTTCTGGACCTTCGTGACGGACGCCTCGAGCTCCTTGACCTTCTTCTTGTCGAAAGTCGTGTAGATGGAGTAGCCGCCCTGGGTCAGCTTTTTCTGGGTGATGCCGGTTTCTTTGCTGTGGGTGACCACGTAGCTGTTGGCGAGATCGACGAGGTAGCCGATCTGACCGCTCAGTTCGGTGTTCGAGCGCGGGTTCTTCCAGTCGGGCAGAGTGGTGTACTTGGCCCGTTCCTGGGCGTCCAGATGACCGTACTCGACCATCTTGTCGAGCGTGTCCTGCATCTGCCGCAGGGCCCGCTTGCTGTTCGCCCCAGCGGTGGCGGACGAGTCGAAGGCGGTCGCACCGGCCGGGTCGTAGTACGTGGAGCCCTTGAGCATCGCCGCCAGGAAGGCGCACTCGCCCGGGTTCAGCTTTATGGCGTCCTTGGCGAAGTAGGCGCGGGCCGCGGCCTGGATCCCGTAGGCGTTGCGCCCGTAGTACGCGGAGTTCAGGTAGCCGGCCATGATGTCGTCCTTCTTGACCGTGGCCCCCACCTTTATGGAGATGAAGATCTCCTTGAACTTCCGCGTGATGGTCTGGGACTGGTCGTCCAGACGCGCGTTCTTCACGTACTGCTGGGTGATGGTGGAACCACCCTGCGTCTCACCGCCCTTGGCCATGTTCAGCACGGCGCGGGCGATGCCGTTGGGGTCGATGCCGCTGTCGGTGTAGAAGGTCTTGTTCTCCTGCGACACCACGGCGAACTGCATCGCCTTCGGGATCTGCGACAGGTTGATGATCTGGCGGTTCGTCTCACCGCCCGTGGCGACCATCGGGCTGTCGTCGGCCCAGTAGTAGACGTTGTTCTGGGACGTCGCGGTGTCAGCGACGTTCGGCACACTCACCATGGCGTATCCGATGCCCGCCACGGCCACCAGACTGCCGATGAAGCCGACGCACAGGCCGGAGACGAGCTTCCAGGACGGCACCCAGCGGCGCCACCCGTCCTTACCGAAGCGCGGGTAGTCGATGAAGCGCTTCTTGCCCGAAGCGACTGCACGCCCCCTGCCCCGCCCAGGGCCGTCGGAGCCGCCCCGGCGGCCTCCGGGGCCGTTCTCGGCCGCTCTGCGGCGGCCACCTCTCTGTGCCGCGCGCCGGGCCTCGGCACGGCCGCCGTACGACGACTCCTCGCCTGCCGGCTCATAGGAATCCGACCCGTACGCATCGGACTGAGACCCGGTGGCGCCACGCGGTGCCGCTCGGCGGCCGGAGGACGAGCCGGACTGGCCGCGTCGGGCCGCGGCACGTCCGCCTCCCTGCGGCTGCGGCGGTTTGCGACGGTGCTCGCTCATCGAACGATTACTCCTCGGGCAGGCGCACCCGTGCGCGCCTGGAAACGGCAGCTGGTTTCCGGTCCCCCCGAAGTACGGATGTGGTCGGTCACGCATTCACCCGTACTGCACCGAGGACGAGGACGTCCCCAAGCGTCACTCGGTTCCCGGTGGTGTGCATGGCGCACAGACTACGCACCGTCAAAACCCGCCGAGCCCCGAAGTTCACCCCAAATCAGGCAACTTGCATCCAACGAATCGGTGATGTGATCCCGTTCACCATCTTCCCTCTTGTCGCGCGCGGAAGGCCGTTCTATCGTTCTGATGTATCGAGTCGATACATCAGCTCGGCATAAAGACCGTCACGGCCCGTCCGCGGCAGAGAGGAGGCGACGATGAGCCGGCGTTCCGGGATCCTCGAGTTCGCCGTACTCGGCCTGCTCCGCGAGTCCCCGATGCACGGCTATGAGCTGCGCAAACGACTCAACACGTCACTGGGTGTGTTCCGGGCGTTCAGCTACGGGACGCTTTACCCCTGCCTCAAGACGCTGGTCGCCAGCGGCTGGTTGATCGAGGAGACGGGAAGCACCCCCGAGGACGCTCTCGCCGCTCCACTCGCGGGGCGTCGCGCCAAGATCGTCTACCGGTTGACGGCAGAAGGTAAGGAACACTTCGAGGAACTGCTCTCGCAGACGGGACCCGACGCGTACGAGGACGAACACTTCGCCGCTCGCTTCGCTTTCTTCGGGCAGACGTCACGCGATGTACGCATGCGCGTACTGGAGGGTCGCCGTAGCCGGCTGGAGGAGCGTCTCGAAAAGATGCGCGCCTCCCTGGCACGCACCCGGGAGCGCCTCGACGACTACACGCTTGAGCTTCAGCGCCACGGAATGGAGTCCGTGGAGCGCGAGGTGCGCTGGCTGAACGAGCTCATCGAGAGCGAGCGGGCCGGACGGGACCTGAAGGGTTCCGCCTCCGGTGGGCTCGCTCAGCACGACACCACATCTGGAGCGACGGGCGGCCTGCCCCGGCCGGGGGACGACCCCCGGCCGGATACGCCCGACGACACCGCCACGTGAGTCCCCTTCAGGGCCTCACTCGTACACACAGGGAGCAACCGGAATGGGTTCGGTTCGCGTAGCCATCGTCGGCGTGGGCAACTGCGCTGCATCGCTGGTGCAGGGCGTCGAGTACTACAAGGACGCCGACCCGGCGTCCAAGGTCCCGGGCCTGATGCACGTCCAGTTCGGCGAATACCACGTGGGTGACGTCGAGTTCGTCGCCGCCTTCGACGTCGACGCGAAGAAGGTCGGCCTCGACCTCTCCGACGCCATCGGCGCCAGCGAGAACAACACCATCAAGATCTGCGACGTCCCGAACAAGGGCGTCACGGTCCAGCGCGGTCACACCCTGGACGGTCTCGGCAAGTACTACCGCCAGACCATCGAGGAGTCCGCCGAGGCCCCCGTCGACATCGTCCAGATCCTCAAGGACAAGCAGGTCGACGTCCTCGTCTGCTACCTGCCCGTCGGTTCCGAGGACGCGGCGAAGTTCTACGCCCAGTGCGCCATCGACGCCAAGGTCGCCTTCGTCAACGCTCTCCCGGTCTTCATCGCCGGCACCAAGGAGTGGGCGGACAAGTTCACCGAGGCGGGCGTCCCGATCGTCGGCGACGACATCAAGTCGCAGGTCGGCGCCACCATCACGCACCGTGTGATGGCGAAGCTGTTCGAGGACCGCGGTGTCCGTCTCGAGCGCACCATGCAGCTCAACGTGGGCGGCAACATGGACTTCAAGAACATGCTGGAGCGCGACCGCCTCGAGTCGAAGAAGATCTCGAAGACGCAGGCCGTCACCTCGCAGATCCCCGACCGCGATCTGGGCGAGAAGAACGTCCACATCGGCCCGTCGGACTACGTGGCCTGGCTGGACGACCGCAAGTGGGCCTACGTCCGCCTCGAGGGCCGCGCCTTCGGCGACGTTCCGCTGAACCTCGAGTACAAGCTCGAGGTCTGGGACTCCCCGAACTCCGCGGGTGTCATCATCGACGCCCTGCGCGCCGCGAAGATCGCCAAGGACCGCGGCATCGGCGGTCCGATCCTGTCGGCCTCCTCGTACTTCATGAAGTCCCCGCCGGTCCAGTACTTCGACGACGAGGCCTTCGCCAACGTCGAGAAGTTCATCAAGGGCGAGGTCGAGCGCTAGGCGCCGGCAAAACGGAGCGCTGTGCGTCGACAGGACGCCGCAGCGCCGACACTGCTCCTGCCAGGGCGGTTGAGGGTCCCCGGGTCCATGACCCGGGGACCCTCCGCGTGTGTGAGGCTGTGCCCCATGTCCGTCGTCCGCGATCTGCGTGTTCTTCTGCGCTTCCAGGACTTCCGGCGCCTGCTGGGCGTGCGACTGCTCTCCCAGGGCGCCGACGGCGTCTATCAGGTGGGGCTCGCCACCTACGTCGTCTTCTCGCCGGAGAAACAGACCTCGGCCGCCGCGATCGCCTCCGCGATGGCGGTACTGCTGCTGCCGTACTCGCTGGTGGGCCCCTTCGCCGGCGTTCTGCTCGACCGCTGGCGCCGTCGTCAGGTCCTCCTCTACGGCAATCTGCTACGTGCCCTGCTGGCATCGGTGACGGCGACCCTGATGATCGGCCACGTTCCGGACTGGCTCTTCTACGTCTCCGCCCTGTGCGTCACCGCCGTCAACCGATTCGTCCTCGCGGGGCTGTCCGCGGCACTGCCCCGGGTGGTCGACGCCGAGCGGCTCGTGATCGCCAACTCCCTCTCCCCGACCGCCGGAACGCTCGCCGCGACCGCCGGCGGCGGCCTCGCCTTCGCCGTCCGGCTGGTGGTGGCGGACTCCGACGCCGCCGTGGTGCTGCTGGGCGCCTCGCTGTATCTGTGCGCGGCTCTCGCTTCTCTGCGCATGGCAGCGGAACTGCTGGGGCCCGACCACGCGTTGGTACGGCCGCGGCTGGGAGCGGCGCTGAGCGGTACCGCGCGAGGGCTCGCGGCGGGGGTACGGCATCTCGCCGCGCCGGGCAGGAGGGAGGCCGCCTGGGCTCTGGTCTCGATGACGCTGATGCGGTTCTGCTACGGCGCCCTGACCGTCACGGTCCTCATGCTCTGCCGGTACGCCTGGTCGTCCGGTTCGAACGAGGGTCTGGCACTGCTGGGAGTGGCCGTGGGCGTCTCGGGAGCGGGATTCTTCGCGGCGGCCGTGGTGACGCCGTCGGCGGTGGGACGGCTGGGGCCAGGACGCTGGATCGTCGTCTGTTCCGGGTCCGGCGCCGTCCTGGAGCTCGCGCTCGGCCTGCCCTTCGCCGAAGTCCCCATGTTCGTCGCGGCGTTCGTCCTGGGACTTGTCACCCAGGGCGCGAAGATCGCGACCGACACGGTCGTGCAGTCCTCGGTCGAGGACGGCTTCCGCGGCCGGATCTTCTCCCTGTACGACGTCCTGTTCAACATCGCCTTCGTCGGCGCCGCCGGGGTGGCCGCCGTGATGCTGCCGCCCGACGGCCGCTCGGTTCCGCTGGTGGTGTTCGTGGCCGCGCTCTACGGAGCGATTGCTATGACTATGGCCCGCTTTGAGCGTCAGTGAGTGTCACATCAAAGCCACAGACTGCTCTCGGAAAAGCAAAGTGACCAATGGGGCCCGGTAGCTTACCTGCGTCTTACTTCGCGCCAAGCGCATCCATGTTCTAGGGGGACCCCCAACGTGACAACTCCGCCGCCGCCTCAGGGCCAGAACCCGTACGCCCAGACGCCTCCGCCGCCCGCGGGGCAGCAGCCCGTCCAGCCGGGAGTTCCGCCGCAGGGTGCGCCCTACGCCCCGTTCCCCAACCAGGGCGCTCCGGTTCCTCCCCCGCCCGCCCCGGGCCGGAGGACCGGCAAGAAGGTCATGCGGATCGTCGGCGTGATCGTCGTCGCCGTCATCGTCGGCCTCATCAAGTTCGGCATCGGCTTCTGGGCGAGCGAGACCGACGCGGAGACCACCTCGGTGGGTTCTTGCATGCACAACGACGGAACGGACAGCAAGGCCGACCTCAACGAGGTCGACTGCTCCTCCAGCGACGCCCAGTACAAGGTCGTGAAGAAGTTCGACGACACCAGTGACGACAGCAAGTGCGAGACCGTCACGGACGCGACGATCTCCTACGTCCAGTACGGCAACGGCCACGACGTCGTGCTCTGCCTGAGCGAAGTCAAGTAAGACCTCGTCGGCTCAGCGATCAGGGGCGGTGTTTCACGTGAAACACCGCCCC